>CBFGVN010000014.1:0-20734 GCA_965651845.1 uncultured Chryseobacterium sp.
GAAATTTCTTAACCGTTTTATTTTTATCCTTTATAATTATTCATCCCTCAGATTCAGTTCAATCTCAATATCCTTATTAATTTTCTTTAATGAAGAATATTTGGCATCACAAACCATTGTCGTTAAAATATATTCGCCTTTATCCACCAATAAAAAGTTTTGTCCGTTGGCCGGTACATCAAGATTATAATATTTTTTCCCGCTGATCTTTACAATCAGATTACATTTGGATCTGTTCTTAATATTAATGTACGCTTCCTTATCCATCGGATCATTATTGAACATATGGGTAAGCATCGCTGCTGTTTTTTTATGCTGTTCACTAGGTCCCGCTTTTTTACTTGCTCCGCCTACACTTGCATAGGTGACAGTTCTTTCAGGAGCTGCAGTACCTGTATTGGCTGCGATAGTTTTGCTGCTGTTAAGACTATTATTTTCTAGAATTTCCTGTTTTATTCTGTCTTCGCTTACCGCTTTTATGGTAGGCTTGGCTTCCGGAGAATTGTCTGCCATGATAATCTGGATCAGTTTCTTTTTGAAATAATCTGTCTTGGCATGTCCCGGATTTTGTTTTAAAAATCCTGCAATCACTCTTGCTTCTGAAGTGGCTTCAGCATCACTTTCTGTATAGATGATGGCTGTTTCCTTCTCTACAATAGCTTTAGATTTCGCTTTTTTCTTTTTTTGCGAGAACCCAAGAGTGAAAATACATAAAAATATGAGGAGAAATATTTTTTTCATTAACTAAGCATTTAAAATTTTATTAAATATACAAATAACGCAAAAAGTCATTTTTTAGTTTATCATTAAAATCATTATCTTTGCACTGCTTTAAAATTAAGCTAAATATTAATACTAAGTCTTACAATAAAAAAATAATAGATATTATGTCTTATACACCAGCTGCTGCAGACGTAGCAAAATTGAGAAACCAGACAGGTGCAGGTATGATGGACTGCAAAAAAGCTTTAGTTGAAGCTGAAGGAGACTTCGAAAAAGCAGTAGATATCCTTAGAAAGAAAGGGCAAAAAGTTGCTGCTAACAGAGCTGACAGAGAGTCTACTGAAGGTGCGGTAATCGCGAGAGTAAATGAAGATAACACATTAGGTGCTATCATTTCTTTAAACTGTGAAACTGATTTCGTTGCTAAAAACGAAGCTTTCATCGAGTTGGCTTACGAATTAGCTGAAATGGCAATCTTCGCTGCTACTAAAGAAGAGCTTTTGGCTACAGATTTCCACGGAATCACTGTTGCTGAAAAATTAGTTGAGCAAACGGGTGTTATCGGTGAAAAAATCGAGATCGGTGCATTCGAAAGAATCACAGGACCTTTCTTAGGAGCTTACATCCACGCTGGAAACAAAATTGCTTCTATCACTGCGCTTTCTGCTAAAGTAGACGGAGCTGATGAAGCTGCTAAATCTGTTTCTATGCAGGTTGCTGCGATGAACCCAATTGCTCTTGACGAAACTGCTGTTTCTCAGGAAACTATCGACAGAGAATTGGAAATCGAAAGACACAAACTTACTGAAGAAGGTAAGCCTGCAAACATTATCGAAAACATTCTTAAAGGTAAAATGCAGAGATTCTACAAAGACAACACTTTGGTACACCAAGACTTCATCAAGGACGGAAGCATGTCAGTTGCTGACTATGTAAAGTCTATCAACGGAGACCTGAAAGTAACAGGATTTGTAAGAGTGAGCTTATAATCTTTTCAGATTAAAATATTGATCCCGATGATTCTGTCATCGGGATTTTTTTATTTCACCAAATTATGAATTTGTTTTAAATATTAAAAAATAATTAAATTTTCATCAAAATAAACCATGAAGTACAAATACTAGAAAAATTTATGTAAAATTTTGATTATTAATGCTTAAATTTGCTCCCCTTATTGTAAACCATGAAAAAACTTCTACTAGCCATTTGTACTTTTCTTTGTTTATTATGCAATGCACAGCTCGATACGGATCACTGGTTTGCACCAATGTCTTCGAAAGCAGGAACCAACGGACTTCAGGGATATTTGTATCTCTCTACCAACGAAACCACACCGTTTTCTGTACAGATCTATAATAACAATACGCTTTATACCACCGTTCAGGTAAGCAAGGGAAATCCCGCTCAGGTTAGTATCCCAAATTATTTTTTAATCACAGATAATCCTGGAGATCTTTTCACACCCAACGCCATGGGAATGTATGTGAAAGGATCTAAAAAGTTTTTTGCCAACTACAGGTTTTCACTTCAAAACCATGCTGAAATCATCACTTCTAAAGGATTGGCAGGTCTCGGAACGACTTTCTATGCAGGCATGGCTCCGCTTACAGGAGTGGCTTTTTATGTAAATTCCATGATAGGAGTTACCGCGACCGAAGACAATACCTCAGTAGTTGTCTCAGGGTATAATCCGAATGTTGTTTTTTCCGACGGATCTTCAAGCCCAACCAAAACTTTTGTATTAAATAAAGGACAATCCTATATTTTGGATGCCGTGAGTACCGATTCCAATTATAATCTTAATGGATTGGTGGGAGCAAAAATCGAGGCTACAAAACCTATTTCAGTGACGAACGGGAATTTTAACGGAATTTATACCAATTTAAACTTCACCAACAATGATGTTTTAATGGATCAGGCTGTTACTGTCGAAAGATTAGGAAAAGATTTTGTCGTAGTAAAAGGTAACGGCTCCGTATTTTCTGAAATGGAAACTGCTTTAATCATTGCTACTGAAGACAATACACAGCTTACTATCAACGGAACAGGTACCGGAATCACCTTAAATGCCGGACAATACTATATGGTTCCAAGCAGTAATTATATTTACCAGGGTGGTACTGATAATTATAATATGGGAATTTCCGCCACTAAAAATATTTATGTTTATCAATTATTAGCAGGAGTTTCAGGAGGAAATGAATATCCGACAGGGGGAATGAATTTTATTCCGCCGCTCAGCTGTTTTATGCCTAATAAAATTGACGAAATTGGATTCATTAACCGAATTGGAAGCCAGAATTACAGCACAAGATTAAACATCATCACTCAAACCGGAGCAACAGTCACATTAAACGGAAGCGCAATTGCCGCAGCAAACGGACCTTACCCTGTTAACGGAAATCCGGATTGGGTCACCTACTCTGTTCCCAACGTTACAGGAACAATTACCGTGAATTCTACAAAATCCGTAACTGCAGGAATTGCAGCGGGAAGCGGCGCTGTAGGATATGGCGGTTATTTTGCAGGTTTTTCATCCATTCCGGTGATCACAAAAACAGGCGACTGCTATACGGGAATTTTACTACAGGTTGATAATACCTATGATGGCTATCAATGGTATCTCAACGGAAGCCCGATTTCCGGGGCGACTTCATACTCTATCAATCCTGAAATATATGGAGCAGGTACTTACACTTGTTTAGTCACAAAAAATAATTGTGAATCGAAGCTTACGACTGGTTACGATTACACATTATGTCCGCCGATTACGACAACAACTTACAATATAGGATCTTGTAATACAAAGGTAATTTCACCTGCTTTTACAACTTCTAGCCAAAACATTACCCCGTCTCATACAAGCATCGTTGCAGCGCCAACTTCAGGAACAGCGACCGTAAATTCCGTAACAGGAGAAATCACTTATACTCCGAATCCGGGATTGACGACTGATGCTACAGATACATTTATCTATTATGTAGAAGGTAATGGAAATCCTGCTGATTTCGAATATTTTAAAATCATTATTAATATTGATGTACTGCAGACTACCAACGGAACATTAACATCATGTGCAGATGCCAGTGGAAATGGAACATTTGACCTTACTTCTGTGAGTACTTCTCCGGATCCGGGAACTACAGTTCAGTATTACACCAATTCTGTATTAACGGGAGCTCCGATTGCCGCACCGGCAACCTATAATGGACCTGCAGGAACTATTTATGCCAATGTAACTTCCCAATATGGATGTACAAAAACAGCTCAGATTACTTTAACAACCATTTCTTCGCCCAATATTAATACGAGTAATTTTAATGCAACACTTTGTGATGACAATTTTGATGGTATTGTAAATGTTAATTTTTCAAATATTACTCCGGTAATTGTAACCAATTCTGCCAGTTTTAATGTAAGATATTACTTAAATCAGACCGATGCCAATGCCGGAAACACCAATACACTTCCCATCAACTGGACTTATACAGCCAACACCACCGTTTACGTAAGAGTAGATGTTCTTACCGGAAATTGCCCGGCTGCATTCGGACAGATCAATTTTAAAATCGGAAACAAAATAACTTTACTTACAGGTACTGCGGCAGCCGATGTTTGTGACAATGACATCAGCGGTTCTGAAAGTGTAAACCTTAATGATTATAAAAATTTATTCACAACAGATCCGGGTGTCACTTTGACATTCCATGCTACTTTGGCTAATGCTCAGGCTGGGACGAATGCGATTTCTCCAATTCAGACCATCACTTCTACAAGTACATTTTATATCAGATTTACAAGTGCTACAGAATGTCCGAACACAGGAGTTTTAACATTAAATTTAAAAACACCTAAAAAATCAGATAGACTTAAAGATCAGATTGTCTGTCCTAATGAACTGGTGACTTTAGACGCCGGGCCCGGATTTACCTCTTATACATGGAGTACCGGAGCAACTACGCAGACCGTGACCGTAGGAGCAGGAAGTTACTATGTGGATTTAGGATTTAACGGTTGTATCTATCGCCAATATGTAAATATAACAACAGTCCAGCCTCCGACCATTACTAAAATTGAAGTTTCAGGATATAATGCTACTGTTTTTGCTTCGGGAGGAACACCACCTTATCAATATTCTCTGAACGGAATCGATTATCAAAGTTCGAATGTTTTCACCGGATTATCAAGAGGAATGCATACTGCTTATGTACTGGGAGCCGACGGATGTTCTCCTGTTGTGAAAGAGTTTTTAATATTAAATCTTATCAACGCAATTACTCCGAATGGAGATGGTCTTAATGATGTATTAAACTACTCAGATTTGAGAATTAAGCAGGATGTTTCCATAGAAGTTGTAGACCGTTACGGTGCACCGGTTTACAGGTCTGCAGACAAAAATTACGTCTGGGACGGAAAGGTAAACGGAAGGCCACTCTCAACCGGAACTTATTGGTATCTATTGAGATGGATTGAGCCCGATACAAAATTACCAGTTTCTTATTCAGGATGGGTATTAATCAAAAATCGCGAATAATTTATAACTTTCTTTACATTTTATTAACAATATTTCAAATATTATTCTAAATTTGTAGAAATCCTAATTTCCCACTATATGAAAAGATTTCTACTTAGTTTAGTATTAGTTTTTTTGACGATTAATACTCTCTTTGCACAAAGGGATACAGAACATTGGTTTGCTCCAATGATGAACAGAACGGGTTTAACGGGAGGTGCCAATAACCAGGCTATCTACCTTTCCACTGATTCTACAACACCATTCCCAGTAGATATTTATAATAATAATACTGTAATTGGTACTGTAACGATCAGTAAAGGAGATCCAAAGGTTTTTGTAGTCCCTCTGGCGACCATCATTACTTCATCACAGGCAGATCTGTTTACACCAATCACAAAAGGACTTTACACCAAAGGTTCAAAACCTTATTATGCCAACCTTAGATTCTCAATTCCCAGCCACGGTGAGATTTTGACATCTAAAGGAAAAGCCGGTATCGGTAAAAAATTCTACGCAGCGGCCGCTCCTATCACAGATGTCGGAGGTGGTGGTATCTACAACTTTATGGCAGGTATCATGGCGACTGAAGACAACACGGTTGTTACAGTTTCAGGATATTCGGCAGGTGTTACTTTTTCCAATGGAACTACCGGAGCTACGACTCCTTCCATGTCTTTTACTTTGAACAAAGGGCAATCATATATCATTGAAGGAAGAGGAAATATCACTGCGAATTCATCAGGATTCATCGGTGCTAAAATCGAATCTGACAAACCTGTTTCTTTGACCAACGGTAACTTCAACGGACAATTCTCTTGGGGAGCAGTAGGTGGAAGTTCTGATATTATTATGGATCAATCTGTACCTGTAGACAGGCTAGGAAACGAATTCGTTTTAGTAAAAGGAAACGGTAACGTAACTGCTCAAATGGAAGATGCATTGATCATTGCAACTGAAAACAACACAGAAATACAGATCAATGGAGGTCCTGTAGTGGCAACTCTTAACGAAGGACAGTTCTACAGAGTAAATGGCCCGAATAACGGAAACCCGGCAAATAACGTCAACTATATAGATCAAGGTAACGGACATTACAACATGTACATTAAAACCTCTAAAAATGTATATGTTTATCAGCTTCTTGCAGGTCTGGCAACAAGTATTGCAACTTTAGGTTACAACTATATCCCGCCTTTAAACTGCTTCTTACCAAGAAAAATTGACGAAATCGCTTTCATTAATGATCTTAACGGAAGTGCGAGCCCGGATATTAAATTAAATATATTAACAGAAACCGGATCTACGGTTACATATAGCACCAATGGCGGCCCTGCAACCACACCTACTGCTGCACAAGGGCCATATCCTGTGACAGGAACTACAGCCTGGGTATCTTATTCTATTCCGGGGTTAGCAGGAAATGTAACTGTAAATTCTACAAAAGCCGTTACTGCAGGTATCGCAGGAGGTAGTGGAGCTGTAGGATATGGCGGTTATTTTGCCGGATTCTCATCAATCCCTGTTATTGCAAAACAATCAGGAGATTGTGTACCGGGAATCGTACTGGAAGTAGACGACAGCTTTGAAACCTATCAATGGTATCTGAATGGCGTTGCTATTCCAGGTGCGACACAAGCAACTCATACACCGACACAGGCGGGGAACTATACGGTAAAAGTAACAATGGGAACATGTCCTCCTGTTACAACACCTATTTATAAAGTGTTCTCTTGTATTAAAAATACAACAGCTACGTTAAATGCGTGTGCTACGAAGGTAATCACACCTACGTTCTCATTCAATACATCTCAGACTCCGGTAGCAAGTACAGTAACAATTCTTACGTACCCTACACACGGAACTGCTACACTAAACCCATCAACAGGACAAATCACTTATATTCCAAACCCAGGATATCTAGGTGCTGATCAGATTGTTTATCAGTTCTGTGGTAACGCCCCTGAATTTGTTGATTGTGAACATGTGACATTAAATTTAAATGTAGTGCCGTTTGTTTTAAATGATGCTACAATAAAGGCCTGTCAATACGACGGAAAAGGATTCTTCGATCTTACAACGGCTATTGTTACATTATACGACCCTGTAGTTAAAAAGTTCTACCCTACTATGGCAGACCTGAATGCAGGAACCAACATGATTACAAACCCTACCAATTATCTTTCTGCGGCAGGAGTGGTTTATGTAAAAGTAACTACCAACGAAGGCTGTGTGGGAAGTGCTAAAATTACATTAGAATTCCTTCCTACCCCAACAGTAAACGAAGCTACATTAAGCGAATGTTTCCTTGAAATGGACGAAACAAAAGCTAAGTTTAATTTAACAATTGCAAACGTATCATCAGTAACTCCAATTACTAAAAAATATTATCCAACATTCACTGATGCCAACAACGGAACCAATGAGATCATGAATGCCTTGGCTTACATTTCAGGAAATGGAGCCGCTTATGTAAGAGTATACAACAGCAACGGATGTTATGCGATCGCAAAAATTATCTTAAAAGTAATTCCTCCTAAAAGATCTCCTCTTTTGGTAGACAAAACAATATGTATCGACAGCAGAACAAATCTTGATGCAGGACCCGGCTATGCCTCTTACGAATGGAGCACCGGAGCTACAACTCAGGTTTTATCAGGAGTAGCTGTTGGAGACTATTGGGTAATTCTTGAAGACAACGGTTGTTTCGTTAAGCAATTTGTACATGTTAAAAAAGCTGAAGACCCTGTAATTAAAGAACTTGAAATTTCAAACAACACAGTGACAGTACATGTAACTGGAGGGAAAGCTCCTTATCAATATGCGGTAGATGCGCCTACAAACTGGCAGGATTCTAATGTATTCACAGGGCTTACAAGAGGACAGCATACATTCTATGTAAAAGATTCTTACAACTGTACACCGATCTCTGTAGAAGTTACCGTACCAAACTTAATCAATGCAATTACTCCAAACGGAGATAATAAAAATGATTTCATCGATTACAGCGAATTAGCATATAAAAACAATCTTTCTTTCGTAATCTATGACAGATACGGCAACAAAATCTTCACAGGTGACAGATTCAACAATTACAAATGGGATGGTAAACATTACGACAAAAAAATAGTAACAGGAACATACTGGTATCACATTAATTGGAATGAACCTAACAAAGAAAAAACTCCAATTAAGTACACCGGATGGATTTTAGTAAAAAACATTGACTAAAATTTTCAACATAAATTTTGAACCACGATTTTAAAAATCGTGGTTTTTTATTTGTTCCAAACCCTTTTTTTAAGGGCATTTTAATAATTTAATAAAAATTCCACTATTTTTGCATTAATCCTAATTCCATATTTATGAAAAGATTTCTATCTTTTGTATTAATGCTGTGTGCACTTAATACACTCTTTGCACAAAGAGACACAGACCATTGGTTTGCCCCCTACTATGACGTTTCTACGGGTGGTGTTTACAATCACGTTCTTTACTTTTCTACGGATGCGACGACTCCGTTTGAGGTGAAAATCTACAACAACAACGCCGTGATCGGAACCGTTACCATTAGTAAAGGCTCACCACAAACTTTTGCTTTAAATGCAAATTTAATCAGAACTACGGCTGCATCAAGTGCTGCAGTACCTACCAATCTCGGGGTTTACACCAAAGGAGACCGGCCTTATTTTGTTTCACTAAGAGCAGCGGTAAGTTCGCACGGTGAGATTATCACCTCCAAAGGTAAAGCCGGTATTGGTACAAAATTTTATGCTGCAGCGACACCGGTTACGATACCCGCTACAGACAAAAACTTTACAACAGGAATTTTAGCTACTGAAGACAATACGATTGTAACCGTTTCCGGATATGATCCCAATATTTCTTTTGTTAATGTTCCCTCCCCGACTCCTCTTACCTTAACTGTTACGTTGAATAAAGGACAATCTTACATTCTTACAGGCTTGTCTACAACCACTCCGGTAAACAGAGACGGTTTTATTGGGGCAAAAATAGAATCCAACAAACCGATTTCGGTAACGAATGGCAATGCCAATGGATTTTATGCGACCTCAACGTCATCGGATGGTGCAGATTTAATCATGGATCAGTCGGTTCCAACCGATCGTCTAGGAAATGAATTCGCCATGGTAAAAAGTATCTCCACCAGTAGTGCCAACATGGAAGGTGGAATTATTGTCGGTACAGAAAATAATACTGATATCTATTTAAATGACGGTACTACCCCGGTTGCAACAATTGACGAAGGAGAATATTACAGAATTCTGGCCAACGAATATAAAAACCAGGGGGGAGGACATTCAAACCTTTATGTAAGAACTACTAAAAATGTTTATCTATATCAATTAGTAGGTGCAGGATCTGCAAACAACACCGGAGGATTTAATTATATTCCGCCATTGAACTGTTTCCTGCCGAGAAAAATCGATGAGATCGGAAGAATTAATGTAATGCCGAATATAACTTCTGCCATTACTTTAAAGCTTAATATTTTAACAGAAGTAGGAGCAGCAGTTACTGTAAACGGAGTTACTCCAACGGCAGCTCAGGGGCCTTACCCGCTTACTGGAAATACGCAGTGGGTAACTTATGCCATTACAGGAATCACCGGAAATGTTACAATCACCTCTACAAAAGCTGTTACAGCAGGGGTAAACGGAGGGTACAGTTCTGCAGGTTATGGCGGGTATTTTGCAGGTTTCTCATCCATTCCTTTAATTGCCAAGCAAACCGGAGATTGTATTCCTGGAATTGTTTTGGAGGTGGATGACAGCTATGATACTTATCAATGGTATTTAAACGGAACTGCAATTCCGGGCGCCAATTCAAATACGTATACACCTACTGTCTCAGGAAATTATACCGTAAGAATCACGGTAGGATCTTGTCCTCCTGCAGTTACACCTGTTTATAAAGTGTATACATGTCTTCACGAATCTACGAAAGCATTAACTGTCTGTGAAGGATATAAAGCCATTATCCCTAAATTTACAAACTCTACTCAGACTTATGTTCCAAGTACGGTAACCCTTGTAACACCGCCTACAAACGGAACAGTAATTATTGATCCAAGCGGTGTGATCGGATATACACCGAATTTCGGATTTACCGGAACAGATACGATTGTTTACAAATTCTGTGGAAACGATCCTGATTTTACAGACTGCGAACAGGTTACTTTAACATTAACTGTTTCTGAAAGCCCTACCGTAACGAATGCGACTTTAAGATCTTGTTTTATACCATCTAATCCTGCAACGGCATTATTTAATTTAACGCTAGCAGCAGTGACAGGTCAGACAGGTATAACTAAACAATACTATCCATCTCCTACAGATGCCCAAAACGGAACAAATGAAATTTTAAATCCGACCAGTTATATTGCACCAAACGGAGTTGTTTATATTAAAGTAAGCAACGCCAACGGATGTTACAGAGTTGCAGAAGTGACACTTATTGTTCTTCCGCCAGTTTATTCTAATGTACTGGAAGATAAAATTATTTGTATTGAAGATACGACTACATTAGACGCCGGCTCAGGCTTCACTGCTTATGCATGGAGTACCGGAGCTACTACGCAGTCCATAAACAATGTAGGAGTCGGCACTTATTGGGTTGATCTAAAAACAGGAGAATGTATCACAAGACAGACTGTAAAAGTATACGCTTCCGAGCAGCCTGTCATTTCAAGCATTGATATTTCTAATAACACTGTTACTGTAAATACAGTCGGAGGAACAGCACCTTACCAGTATTCTCTGGATAATATCAACTGGCAAGACAGCAATGTATTTAGCAATGTTCCTAGGGGGAACAGCACGGTATATGTGAAAGATGATTATAATTGTGATCCTATTGATGTGGAAATTACAGTTCCAAATCTTATCAATGTAATCACACCAAACGGAGACGGAGTAAATGATATTTTGGATTATGCTGAATTATCATACAAACCGAATTTTGTTTTCAATATTTATGACAGATACGGAACCAAAATGCATGAAGGAAACAAAGCCAACGGATACAAGTGGGACGGCGCAATAGGCGGTAAAAAAGTATCTACCGGAAACTACTGGTTCGACATAAGCTGGAATGAACCCAACAGCAAAAAAACACCCATAAAATATTCCGGATGGATTATGGTAAAAAACAGAGAATAATACCATTTTCTTGAAATTATTAAAAACACGGCTTAAAAACCGTGTTTTTTTTATGTCTTTTCCAATTATTTAGAAATAAAATTCTATTTTTGCCAAAACTAATCACCACAATATGAAAAAACAACTCTACTCATTAGTTTTATTTTTATTTACTTTCATTGCTATTTCAGCACAACGGGATACAGAACATTGGTTTGCTCCATTTTCATCAGCTAACCTTTCTTCGACAGCCAAACAGGCCGTTTATCTCTCAACAGATTCTGCTACTCCATTCAATGTTGACATTTATAATAATAATGTGATCATAGCAACTGTGGCTATCAGCAAAGGAAATCCGCAGTCTTATAATATCACTGCTGCAGATATGATCGGATCTACGGCTGGAGATCTATTTACGGTCGGTACGAAAGGCTTATATCTGAAAGGTGAAAAGCCATTTTTTGCTTCGTTTAGATTTGTTGTTCCGGCGCATGGTGAGATTTTAACATCAAAAGGAAAAGCAGGAGTCGGCACAAAATTCTATGCCGTAGTTGCTCCCATCACAAATCCTACCCAGAGTATGAATTTCACAACAGGAATTCTTGCCACAGAAAACAATACGACCGTGACCATTTCAGGATACTCTCCCAATGTTGTTTTTACCAACGGTGTGACGGCAACAGCAACGCCAAGCATGTCCATTACTTTAAATAAAGGGCAGTCTTATATTGTGGAAGGCAGAGGAAACGTTGCTGGAAATTCAACCGGGTTTATTGGTGCTAAAATCACATCAGACAAGCCAGTTTCAGTTACAAACGGAAATTTCCTTGGAGAATACAATATCGGTACATCTTTAACGGGCGGAGATATTGTCATGGATCAGTCGGTTCCTGTGGACAGATTAGGAAAAGAATTTGTAATTGTAAAAGGTTTTGGAAATATTGCGGCAAAAACAGAAGACGTTTTATTGGTAGCGACTGAGGATAATACTGAAATCTACGTCAATAACAATCCGACGCCTGTTGCCACCATCAATGAAGGACAGCATTATCGCGTAAATGAACCTAATAATGTCAACTATATCGATCAGGGAAGCGGGCATTACAACATGTACGTAAGAACTACCAAAAATGCATATGTCTACCAGCTTCTTGCAGGAACGGCAACTACCAGTGCAACAATTGGTTTTAATTATATCCCTCCGCTCAATTGTCTGTTACCCAGAAAAATCGATGAAATCGGGATGATCGAATGGCTTCCTCAGGCTGCAAATAATATTAAATTAAATATTTTAACCGAAAAAGGATCTGCCGTAACCGTAAACGGAGTGACACCAACTGCTGCGCAGGGACCTTACGACGTTACAGGAACCGTAGATTGGGTATCCTATTCTCTTACAGGCGTAACAGGAAATGTCACCATTATCTCAACAAAAGCCGTAACGGCAGGGATTGCAGGAGGCAGCGGTGTAGTGGGATACGGCGGATATTTTGCAGGATTCTCTTCAGTTCCGGCCATCAGCAAAAAAACAGGAGAATGCGTTCCGGGGATTATATTGGAAACCGGAGACAGCTTCGAAACCTACCAATGGTACCTTAATGGAAATCCTATTTCCGGAGCTACAACTTATACATATACTCCGATGCAGGCAGGAAATTATACTGTAAAAGTAGGAATGGGAGGCTGTTTTGCAACAACACCAGTCTACGAAGTAGAATCTTGCTACGAACAGGTAACAAAAAGCTTAATCGTCTGTGAAACTCAGAAAACGATTATTCCTAAATTTACCAATCATACCGTTTCATTCATTCCAAGTACAGTACAAATTGATACGGCTCCGACAAATGGTACAGCAACGATTGATCCGGCTACAGGAACCATTACTTATACAGCTAATACAAATTTTATCGGTAATGATTTAATGGTCTATCATTTCTGTGCAAATCCGACGACAGGAGTCGGCTGCGAGCAGGTAACATTACACTTGAAAGTAGATCCGAATCCTACCGTGAAAAATGTAACCATAAAATCTTGTTATCTGGATTCTAACCCAAATATGGCTGCATTCAATCTTGAAATGGCTCCGATTGTAACTCAAACCGGATACACGATTTTGTACTATCCTACTCTTGCAGATCTTAACAACGGAACGAATGTAATTTTAAATGCGTCATCACATGTTTCGTCAAATACAACAGTGTATGCGAATGTAACCAACTCAAACGGGTGCTCAAGCATCGCGCAGATTACGCTTGTAGTACTTCCGCCGGTGAAATCTACCGTTTTATCGGATAAAATTATCTGTATTGAAAATAAAACTACTCTGGATGCAGGTGCAGGCTTCGATGGTTATCGTTGGAGCACGGGAGAAACAACTCAGGCAATCACTGTTCCGGTAGGTGCTTACTGGGTACAGCTAAAAACAGGAGAATGCTTCACAAGACAGGATGTAAAAGTACTTGCTGCAGAGCAGCCTGTCATTGCAAATCTTGAAATTAAAAATAATACCATCACCGTCACTGTAATCGGAGGAACTCCGCCATACAAATATTCCCTTGACGGTACCAACTGGCAGGATTCTAATTTCTTCGGAAATCTGCCAAGAGGGGAAAACAGTATTTTTGTAAAAGATTTTTACAACTGTGAACCGATCGATGTAACGGTGACTGTTCCTAATCTTCTCAATGCAATTACGCCAAACGGAGACAACAAAAACGATTATATTGATTACTCGGAATTAGCATACAAGAAGAACCTGATTTTCAATATCTATGACAGATACGGAAATAAAGTCTATCAAGCTGACCGCTTCAGCGCCTACAAATGGGACGGAACCATGTACGGAAAAAAAGTTCCTACGGCAACATATTGGTACGAAATTACCTGGACAGAGCCTAATAAAGCCCAAACTCAAATAAAATATTCCGGCTGGATCCTGGTAAAAAATCTTGAATAACAGCCTTTAAATAAAACTTTGAAAACCATGATTTTAAAATCATGGTTTTTTATTTATTTTTTAAGCTAATAATAGTTTTTATTATTAAATTTGTGATAAAACCAATTTCTGAATGAAGAAAATTTTATCTTTTTTATTTATATTTTACTTTTTCACCTCTACATTTGCTCAATTGGACAGGGAGCATTGGTTTGCGCCTATGGTAGACCGGACAGCCAACCCGAATCCTTATCAGAAATTATATCTTTCTACTAACCGTACGACACCGTTTCCGGTAAGTATTTATAATAATAACACACTAATTGCCACTGTAAACATCAGTAAGGGGAATCCCCAGAAAATTGATATTCTTCGAAACTATATTATTACAACACTGCAGGCTGATCTTTTTACACCTATTACGAAAGGGCTTTATGTAAAAGCAGACTTTCCGTTTTATGCCAATTTGAGATTTTCTGTTTACAATCACGCGGAAATAATTACTTCCAAAGGGATTCCTTCTACCGGAAAATTATTTTATGCGGCTAATGCTCCTATTACCGTTATCAATCCAATTCTTAATTTTATGACGAGTGTTTTGGCGACGGAAGATAATACGGTTGTTACCATTTCAGGATATAAACCTACTACACAATTCTCGAACGGAACTACCGGAGCCACAACTCCCACGATAACTTTTACTTTAAACAAAGGCCAATCTTATATCATCGACGGAATCGGAAGCAATACCGGAAACTCCGATGGCTTTATCGGAGCTAAAATTGTCGCCACAAAACCGGTGAATATCACCAACGGAAACTTCAACGGCCAATATGCTGGGAATTTTCCCAGCAGTTCGGATATCCTGATGGATCAGTCAGTTCCCGTAGAACGGCTGGGAAATGAATTTGCTTTGGTAAAAGGTAACGGAAATGTCGCCTCGAATATGGAGGGCGCTTTGGTGATTGCCACTGAAAACAATACCGAAGTTCGAGTAAACAACGAAGTGACTCCCCTAGCAGTACTGAATACCGGGCAGTACTTTATGATTCCGGGATCTAAATATCAGCTTCAGGGAAGTAATCATTATAATTTATATATTAAAACATCCAAGAATGCCTATATCTATCAGGTTCTTGCAGGGGTAAATACTGTAGGAAATGAAGTGGCAACGGGTGGTTTCAATTTTATTCCGGCGCTTAACTGTTATTTACCAAAACAAATTAATGAACTTGGTTTTATTGATGAAAACTTTGTTCATTCAAATGCCAATCCGGGTGGGATTTTAAATATTCCTACCAAATTAAATCTTATTACAGAAAAAGGAGCTGTTGTTACCGTAAACGGTGTTACTCCGCCGGCGACAACAGGACCATTCAATATGACAGGAACCAACAATTGGGTAACTTATGGAATTCCGAATACCGTGGGAACCATCACTGTTGTTTCTTCAAAAGCAATTACAGCGGGAATCAATGCAGGAAGTGATGCGGTCGGTTACGGAGGATTCTTTGCGGGGTTCCCTACTCAGCCGGTGATTTTAAAGTCCGGGGGAGATTGTATTCCGGGAATTGTTCTTACCGTCGACCCTATTATTTACGACACCTATCAATGGTATATCAACGGAACTCTTATTCCTGGTGAGACGGGTACTTCTATCACTCCTACCCAACCGGGATATTATACCTGTTCCGTTACCATGGGAAGCTGTGCTCCGCTTGTAACCGAGCAATTTAAAGTTTTAAACTGTACAAAAGAGACCTCGACAACGTATGATTTCTGTACATCAAAAACCATTACTCCTGCCTTTACGAGTTCAACGCAGACACCAGTTCCTTCCACCGTGGCAATTCTTACCCCTCCGACATTAGGAACAGCAACGGTAAATGCCACAACGGGTGTGATTACATATACTCCAACCAATCCGGGGACTCCTGCAACCGATACTTTCACCTATACATTCTGTGGAAATGATGTCAACTTTCCGGATTGTGAAACGGTGACTGTAACCCTGAATATTCAGGTTTTAACGGTAAATAATATTGCGATCAATGCCTGTAATAATAATGGGACAGGACAAGGTGTATTTAATTTAACAACAGCCAATGTTACAAGTAATTCTCCGGTTACAATTACTTATTATACAAGTTTAATAAACGCTCAAAACGAAACTCCGGGAACCTCAATTCCCAATCCGACCACGTATACTGCAGCAAACGGAACGATAGTGTATGCCGTCGTAAAAAATAACATCGGCTGTAAAAATATTGCGGAAATTACGCTCAATTTATTTCCTTTTGCTGTCGTTACTGATAACTATTCGGGGGTATTTTGTGATGAAAACGTAGATGGTATTGTGAATGTTACTTTATCGGATATTACCGCAATTGTTTTAAGTAATCCGGCTTATTTTACAGGAGTAAGATATTACGCAAGTTTAACTGATGCCAACGCCGGAAACACAAATACACTTCCTAACAACTGGACGTATACGACAACGACAACGATCTATATCAGGGTTGATTCTCCTGACGGATGTCCTCCTGTGATAAAGCCGCTTACCTTCAACGTTGCCGGAAAAATTCCTTTGATAAGAACCACTTTATCCGTTACAGTGTGTGATGATGATTTGGATGGTATTAAAATGATGGACTTGCTTCCTTATATGTCCCAGTATACCATAGATCCTCTTGTGACATTCAGCTTCCACGGAACATTGGCAGATGCGCAAAATGATCTGGCGCCAATAGGTAACCCGATGAACTTAACGGGAACTCAGACTATTTATATCCGTTTTGAAAAACCGGGAGAATGTCCTAATGTTGCTTCTATTACCATCACCATTAAAATTCCTAAAAAATCTGATATTTTAGTTGATAAAATTATTTGTCCTAAAACAAAAACCACTCTGGACGCGGGACCAGGCTTCGACAGTTACTTATGGAACACAGGAGCTACAACTCCTTCTATTTCCAATGTTGGTGCAGGAAGTTATTGGGTTGATCTTACGGTGAACGGATGTACATACAGACAAAATGTAACCGTTACAGAATCTCCCCTTCCGATCATTACCACTATTGAAATTAATGGGACAACTGTTACCGTAGGTGTTGGCGGCGGAACTCCTCCTTATCAGTACTCTTTGGATGGTGTAAACTGGCAGGATACCAATGTCTTTACGAATGTTCCCAGAGGAAATCATACCGTTCACGTGCGTGATTCCAACAGATGTGAGGAGGTGACAAGACCTTTTGTTATTATTAATTTAATTAATACCATCACGCCAAACTCAGATGGCTACAATGACACGATAGATTATTCTGCATTAATGAATAATGATAACGTAGAATTCAGAATTTTCGACAGATATGGCGCTGAGATTTTCAGGGGTAACTCTGCAAACAGATTTATTTGGGACGGAAAAATCACCGGAAGACCTGTGAATACGGCAACCTATTGGTATTTTATCAGTTGGACAGAATTCAAAGGAAGCACGACGGTAAAATATACAAGTTGGCTTTTGGTAAAAAATTATTAATTCTATTAATAAAAAGAATATTTTTCACTTATTTATAATGAAATGAAGGTCTTATAACATTCATTAACAATTTTATTGCAAAGTTTAATATAACTTTAACCTGTTTTCACTAATTAATTAGGTATAAATTGTTGCTTTTCTACGTAATTTTGCCACATTATATGAAGAAGCTATTCACCCTATTGCTGTTGGTTTTTCTGGCAAAAATTAACGCTCAAATTTATTCTGGAGAAGTTTTTCTTAGAGATAATTCGGTATTATATCTTAATCAGGTATATGTCACCAATCTTAGCACTCAAAAAACGGTTCTTACCGATTATAACGGTGATTTCACTATCCCTGCAAATCCGGGAGATATCATCCGTTTTACATCTATCGTTACGGAGAGGAAAGATATCAAACTGATACCTCAGATGATGGGGCCGAAAAATTTAATTGAATTAAAAATAGCGTACCGCGAAATCCAGGAAGTGGTGATCAACAGATTCAAACCGACAGGAAATCTGAGATATGATGTAAATTCCCTGAAAAAAGAAGACAAAGGTCTTGCCATAAAAAAAGTGATCGGACTTCCGGAACCGAAAGGCGACGGAACCCCTCCACAGCTTCCTGTTGCAGGATTACGTGATGGCGGACTTACCTTCAGCCTTGAAAGTATCTATGACATCGTATCCGGTGAAAGGAAGAAAAAGCAACGGTATGTAGCATATGAAAGAATGAATAATTCGATCACACAGATCAAAAATTATTTAGGGAAAGAATACTTCACAAGGTTTAAAATCCCTGAAAATTTAATTGATAATTTCCTTCAGTTTGTTTATACTTCGGAAAATATTGAGCCTTATGTGTTGGCTGGTAATTTCGAAGCGGTAAAAATTCCGATTGAAAAATACTTACCGATTTATCAAAGAAGATTGAGAAACTCTCATCTTCAGGAAGTTATAAAATAAATTAAAATATCTATACAAAACCCGGAAAATGTATTTCTAAAAATTAAGAGATACGTTTTCCGGATTTTTAAAATATTTTTTATTTTTAACAAAAAAATCAGTGTTGAAAATAAAAATGGCTTAATTTTCGTTATTAATCTAACACTAAAAACTAATACCTTAAACACCAAACACAATCAAAAGGAAAAAAATATTTTATTTTTTAACTTTAATATTAGTGAATGAAAAAACTACTTCTACTCTTTAGTGTGATTCTTTGTGCTAATCTTTCAGCCCAGGCAAGAGGAAAAGATTACAGCGAAATTTTAAAAAGTAAAAGCATCTACGAGATCAATGCTTTCCTGAGGGATGCCCATCCCGACGATCCACGAAGATCTGTCCTGAAACCCCGCGTGATGGATATGATGAAAGAGTACATCAAAAATGCCAAACCCGGAGACCAGAAAGTAAAGCAAATGCAGGACTGGCTTGCCATGCTTAAAAGAAGACCATCTACCAAAATATCTTTCGAGGAAATGAATGCTATCATTAAACAAAAACAGATAGCAAAGTATCAGAAACAGTTACAAATGGGTCAGGCTGCAGTAGTTTATACCCCAAGTACTCCAAAAAATGTTTTCATCGAACCTACGACTCCTGAAGTGGCCAAACCTTCAGCGGCAATTCCGGATGCAGAAGCTTCTGAATTCAATATGCTGATGGCAGAAAACCCGGTAGAACATAAAAATAAAACGGTAAAAATTCTTAATTCCCTTTTCGACAACGACCCGAATACAAAAGAATGTATTGTAATGATCGAAAACAAATCCGACTGCAACATCATTGTAAGAATGGAGGGAATCGGCACCACAAAATACAGACTTCCCGTTCCTGCGCACGGTGACAATTCGATTGTAGTGCAAAAAGGAGATTACCTGTTTACCAGTATTGTCTGTGGTGCTCAGTATGCATCTCAAAAGACCATACAAAAGGCGCTTATGGTAGCTTTAGGAACTTCTTCTAAAAAATAAAACCCTTTTGTTTCGATTTTTTCGTGGCTAAAAATAAGGCATTTGCATAAATTTTCATTATTTTTGCCGCTTCAGAAATTACTCATGGGTAAAAATAAATTAGCAAGATTCGCAGAAAACAAAATATTACCAAATGTCATTCAGCCAACAAGGGAAGATGCTTTAAACGGCTTCGAACTTAAAGGTAAATGGCACACGGATTTTTTCAAGAATGACCATCCCATCGTTCTGGAACTAGGCTGTGGAAAAGGAGAATATTCTGTAGGTCTGGCCAAAACATTCCCAGAGAAAAACTTTATCGGTATTGATATTAAAGGGGCAAGATTCTGGTTCGGTGCTAAAGAAGCTGTCGAGACCGGAATGAATAATGTTGCTTTTTTAAGAACTCAAATCGAGCTTGTAGAATATTTTTTCGGAGAAAATGAAGTAGACGAAATTTGGATCACGTTCCCGGATCCTCAGATCAAATACAAACGTACAAAACACAGACTGACACATCCTGATTTCCTGAACAGGTATAAAAAATTCCTGAAACCTGGTGGAATTATCCATCTAAAGACAGATTCCGAATTCCTTCACGGATATACTTTAGGCCTGCTGCAAGGGTTGGGATACGAAATTCTTACCGCTCATCACGATATCTACGGTGCACCGGAATACGATCCGAAAACAGAGCATTTAAGAGATATCAGAACCTATTATGAAGAATTGTTTTCTTCAAAGGGTAAAACAATTACTTATATCAAGTTTAGAATTAATTAAAAACAATACACAGATTGAAAAAAAATTATGAAAGATTCCGCAAACACATCTAAGTAAATTTTAAAGTTTTAAGTGAAAATTTTTCACTTAGTAATTCCGGTTGTCATTTTTCCTACGTCTTCAAATCCGGTCACTATTCGAA
>CBFGVN010000015.1:0-20493 GCA_965651845.1 uncultured Chryseobacterium sp.
GGCAGCGAAGCTGCCGCCCGAAACTTTTAGCTATCCCTTTAAAGCAGAAATTTCATCCCTCAATTTTGCAGCTTTTATAAAATCGAGATTTTTCGCAGCGGCTTCCATTTCTTTTTGTTTCTGGGTAATTACCTTTTCGATGTCCTCGCTGGAATAATTGGCTTTTGTTTCGGCAACTTTCTGTAGGATTTCTTTCTGGGTATATTTTTCATCAGGGAAATCTTTGGTTCTTCCCACCAGACTTTCAGAAATCTTTTTATTTAAAGCTTGAGGAACTTTTCCATGTTCTTCGTTGTATTTTATCTGTTTGGCGCGGCGATATTCTGTTTCGTCGAGGGTTGCCTGCATCGATTTTGTGATCTTATCGGCGTACATGATTGCTTTTCCGTTAATATTTCTTGCCGCACGACCAACCGTCTGAATCATCGATCTTCTGCTTCTTAGCATTCCTTCTTTATCGGCATCGAGAATGGCGACCAATGAAACTTCCGGTAAATCCAATCCTTCTCTTAATAAGTTGACCCCGATTAAAACATCAAAAAGTCCGAGACGGAGATCCTGCATGATCTGAATACGTTCCAACGTTTCTACATCCGAATGGATATACCTTGTTCTGATCCCGAATTTTGTAAAATATTTTGTCAACTCTTCTGCCATTTTTTTCGTCAGAGTTGTAACCAGAACTCTTTCATCGGCATCAGATCTTTTCTGAATTTCTTCCATTAGATCATCAATCTGATTCAAGGTAGGTCTTATCTCGATAATCGGATCCAGAAGCCCGGTTGGGCGAATGATCTGTTCAATATAACTTCCGCCCGTTTTCTCCATTTCGTAATCTGCAGGTGTTGCAGAAACGTAGATCACCTGATTCTGCATGGCTTCAAATTCTTCAAATTTTAATGGTCTGTTGTCCATAGCGGCAGGAAGCCGGAATCCGTATTCCACCAAAGCTTCTTTTCTGCTTCGGTCTCCTCCGTACATGGCATGCACCTGTGGAACGGTAACGTGGCTTTCGTCGATTACCATTAAAAAATCTTTAGGAAAATAATCAATTAAACAGAAAGGTCTGCTTCCCGGCAGTCTTCCGTCTAAGTATCTCGAATAATTCTCAATCCCCGAACAGTAGCCGAGTTCTTTGATCATTTCCAGGTCAAGCTCTGTTCTTTCCTGTAATCTTTTGGCTTCCAGTGGTTTTTCAATTGAATTAAAGAAATCCACTTGTTTTATCATATCATCCTGAATTTCTCTGATTGCACCGTTCAATGTTTCTTTTGAAGTAACAAACAAGTTGGCAGGATAAATTTGAATTTGTTCAAAATTGGACGTTACATTTCCTGAAACGGGATCAAAACTCTGGATTTTTTCAATTTCATCACCAAAAAACTGAATTCTCACCGCATTATCCGCATAGGCTGGAAATACATCAATTACATCTCCTTTTACCCGGAATGTACCTCTTTGAAATTCATTTAATGTTCTGGAATATAATGCATTAACTAAGGAGTGCAGAAGTGCTGTCCGGGTAACTTTTTCACCAATTCCAACAGAGATTAATGATTTATGAAATTCTGTAGGATTTCCGATACCATAAATACATGAAACTGAGGCTACAATCAAAACATCTCTTCTTCCGGAAAGCAAACTTGCCGTTGCCGAAAGTCTGAGTTTTTCAACTTCTTCATTAATACTGAGATCTTTTTCAATATAAGTTCCGGTCGTGGCAATGTAAGCTTCCGGCTGATAGTAGTCATAGTAACTTACAAAGTATTCCACGGCATTTTCAGGGAAAAATTCTTTAAATTCCATAAAGAGCTGAGCGGCCAGCGTTTTATTATGGGCTAAAACCAAAGTCGGTTTCTGAACATTCTGTATAACGTTGGCAACAGTAAAAGTTTTTCCTGATCCTGTAACTCCCAATAAGGTCTGATATTTTTCACCGATCTCAATTCCTTCGGTAAGTTTTTCAATAGCTTGGGGCTGATCTCCGGTTGGTTTATATTCTGATTGAAGTTTGAATTGCATAGAAAAAGGATGTTATATAAACAAAAATACGAAAGAAATTTCTGATGCGGACACAATTTAATGATCCAAATTTACGGTTTATGTTTTTAATTGATTTTTAGAATATTAAAATATTTTGATGCCATTTCAGATTTAGTGATTCTAAAATAAAGCACTTCAATTATTTTTATAGAAAATTTTATCTGTCAGTTTTGATTATTTTTCATTTTTACTTGTGTTTTATTGTTAATTATATGTGTTTTGTTATTTATTTTTGAATTATATTTGCTTCTTAATCTTAAAAAGTGATATGAAACAAAATTTATTTTTCATGATTTTTCTGTATTCATTTGTTTCCTTATTTGGAAAGAATAATACTAAGAATCCTCTACCGCCGAGTACAGTTACTATTTATCAGAATGCCATTTTTTATGATATGTATGCAGCAACAGTCAATCAGCCTTTGCCGACAGATGCGGTTCGCTTGAGTAACAGCACGTATACAAAGAAAATGACGGATGCCCAGCTGGATTCTTTTGGAAACCAGGTGACTATGAACGTTACTATTGGCGCATTATGTGATAATTATGACCGTTTGGCTCACGTTGTACTTGCGCTTGTTCCGAAAGGAGCAAGTTCTTATGATACAAATATTGTTAAAAAGCTGGAAATCGGAAGGTTTATTACTCCGTTTATGAACAAAAATATTTCGCCTACAAGTGTTCCGTATACTTTTCAGGTCGATAATCTGGGTGCGATTTTCAAAGATATGAGTCTGCGCAGCCAATACGATTTTTGGATAGAGTTTTCGGTTTTCGGTGTTCCTTATGCGGCGCAGACACAGGTTTCCGGATGTACAGGGAGGATAGATACTTTCAATGGAACTTTAAGCTTTACAACAGATAATAATTCTTCTATTCCACCGGTGAATAATTTTCTTCTTACTATGGCGACATTAAAAAGCTTTAACAACTATAATGCAACGGATGAGCCGGGAACAACTTTAAGAATGTTAAATTTTACTCTGACAAGCACAGTTAATAATGCAAATTTTTATCTGATTACTTCCAATCACGGAGCCAATTCGGGGGGTGAAGAATATGTAAGAAGACAACATTATGTATATCTTGATGATATTCAGATTCTTACGTATAAGCCTGGAGGTATTTCATGTGAACCGTTCCGTCAGTATAATACTCAGCCTAATGGAATTTATGGCTATACACCACAGTCTACAGCCTGGTGGACTTCATGGAACAATTGGTGCCCGGGGAATTCGGTTCCGATAAGAAAAATAAGTGTTGGAAATCTACAGCCAGGTTTGCATACCTTCACGATTTCTGTTCCGGACGCACAGTTTGTCGGCCAGCAGGGAGATTTCCCATTGTCTGTTTATCTTCAGGGTGAATCGGCGAATGCTTTAGGAACTCAGGAAATGACAGTGACGGATATCAAAATTTACCCTAATCCTGCTTCCAATTTCATTAAAGTTTCAAGTACTAAAAAAATCAGGGAAACGGAAATGTATTCCATGGAGGGGAGACTGGTAAAAACCTTCAAAGGAGGAGAATCTGATATCAGTGAACTTCAGCCGGGAGCTTATATTTTGAAAGTAACTTTTGAAGATGGGCTTTCTTTTAAACATAAAATTATCAAGAAATAAATTAAATCAAAAAAGCGCTAAATCTTTAGCGCTTTTTTTTATGAGCTTAATCAAAGGATTATTTTTAAGGAAAATGAATGAATTGATTAAATTTATGGCATTATTTTTCCATTCATATCGGGAAACCATTTAATCGCAATACTATGAAATTCAATCAATTTTATATTCCGGTCTTAAGTCTATTTCTCACATTATCGTCATGCAAAAAAACAACTGCCCAGCAAACCCAACAGTTGGGGAGTGACGGAAGTGTGGAAACAAAAGAGCCGAATTCTAATTATAAACCAGCCTTTGCCGGACAGACAAGAATAAAGGCAGTGAAAACAACAACACCCTACAACGTTGAAGTGTTGAGTAAAGATCTTGGAAGACCCTGGGGAATTATCAATTTACCGGACGGAAGATTTTTAATTACCGATAAAAGAGGTCATATGAATGTTGTCTCTACGGATGGAAAACAGATCTCTAAAATAGAAGGCTTTCCGAAAGTAGATTCAAAAGGGCAGGGCGGAATGTTGGATGTAGCGCTTGATCCTGATTTTAAAACCAATAATATTATTTATTTCAGTTTTTCGGAACCGTTTGGAAAAGGAAATCTTACTTCGGTGGCAAAGGGAAAATTATCTCAGGATTTGAAAAATATTTCAGAGGTGAAAGTGATTTTCCGTGCAGAACCTTCTTACGACGGTGATAAGCATTACGGAAGCAGGCTTGCCTTCGATAAAGATGGAAATCTGTTTGTAAGTACAGGAGAAAGATCTGATAAAGTGACAAGAGTATATGCCCAGAAAACGGATAATTATTTAGGCAAAATTTTAAAAATTACAAAAGACGGAAAACCTGCGCCCGGAAATCCTTTCATCGGAAAGGCAGGATATAAGCCTGAAATTTATGCTTACGGACTAAGAAATCCTCAGGGGATGGCTATAGACCCGAATGGAACCCTTTGGGATGTTGAAATGGGACCGAGAGGAGGCGATGAGATCAATCTTATTCAGCCGGGAAAAAATTACGGTTGGGGAGATGTGACGTATGGAATTGAATACTCTGGAGAGAAAATAAACAATGGAACGACTCAAAAAGTAGGAACGGAGCAACCTGTTTATTATTGGGATCCTGTGATTTCGCCAAGCGGGGTGACTTTCTATACCGGAAATGTCGATGAATGGAAAGGAAATTTAATGATCGGCTGTCTGAGTGGTGAGCACATCAACAGAATTGTAATGAAAGATAATAAAGTTGTCGGTGAAGAGCGATTGCTGGAAGATCAGAAAGAAAGATTCCGTGATGTGCTGAATGGTAGTGACGGGAATCTGTATGCTGTGACGGACAGTGGAAAGTTGTATAGAATTTCTAAGAAATAGTCACTTTACCCTTAAAATAAATGGAATAAACTTTGTCAAAGATTTTAACTTTGACAAAGTTCTTATATAAAAGTTTTCCTTAAAATTTAAAATTAAATCTCGCAAAAGCCTGTCTTCCCGAAAATCCCATTTGCACAGGATCGAAAATTCCTCCGGATTCCGTATTTCCGTCGGAGACATGTACTCTTTGTAGGGTTGGATAGCGATTGAATAAGTTCTTGCTTCCAATTGTTAAGCTCAAATTCTTGGTAAATTCATAGCCGAAAGAAACATCTGTCGTTACTTTTGGGTTATACATCTGGAAATCCTCTGCACCGCCATATCCCAATAGCGTAACTTTATCAAATCTTACCAACTGAAGGTTTGCATTGAATTTATTGATCTTATAGTTGAGGTTTAAATTAATCTTTGTTTTTGGAGCAGAAGCTAAAATAAATCCTCTTTCTCTCGGACTTAGATAAATTTCTTCTTTTCCTTTCAGCTTGTCTGAAGTGTGAACGGCTGTAATTTCCATATCATTGTAATTTCCGGCTAAAGTTGTCGTCAGCTTACCTTTTCCGATATTTTCGTTATAACTTAAAATAACATCAACACCTTTTGTTCTGGTATCAATCGCATTGGTGAAGAACTGAGCCTGATCAATATGATTATCAATTAAAATCTGTCCGATTGCGTCATCTTTCTGGGTGAAATTTCCAGTCAATACAATTCTATCCTTTACTTTAATATAATACCCGTCAACAGTTGCTGTGAATTTTCTTGTATTAAAAGTAAATCCGGCACTTCCATTTAAAGAAGTTTCCTGTTTCAGCTGCGGAATTCCTACAGCTTTTGCCAGTTCACTATCGTTAGACGCCAACTGTATGGTCACCAAATTTCCTCCCTGAAAATTCGTAAACTGCAGACTATAATATTTTTGAGCTAAAGAAGGTGCCCGGAACCCCGTTGAAACCGATCCTCTGAATGCAAACTGCGGAGTAAAGCTGTATCGGGTTGCAAATTTTCCGTTAAGAGTACTTCCAAAATCATTATAATTTTCAAATCTTCCGGCGATGCTTACCATCCATTTTTTCGTAATGTCGAGCTCTGTATCGATATAAGCGGCAAAATTATTTCTGCTTTTATCAACTTCCTGAGAATATCCTGGGAACCCTTGTGAACCACCCGGTCTTACATCATCGCTTAAAGGATTTATTACCAAAAGGCTTGGGTCTGTGTTTGCCGTTACAATATTTCCATTCACATCGTACATGGCATAAGAGGCTTCTTCTCCTTTAATAATTTGAAATTTTTCATATCTGAATTCCGATCCGAAAGCGATATTTAAACCTTCCAGAACATCAAATTGTTTAGAAGCATTAAAGCCTGTTGTATTTTGCAATAAAGAATGCCCCCCCGCATTAAAGCTTGTCGGAGAATTCATTCCAAGTGTCGCATTTATCGTATTGTTGATCTGATAAGTAAAGCTATTGCTCCCAAAAGCGTTATAAAAATCTACATCCAAGTCGGCAACCTTGAATTTCTCTCCATTATCGAAGGTGAAATCTGTAATGCTTGTATCCTGAATAGGATTAAAGCCATTCGGATAAACTTCCGGAATATTTCCATCTGCACCGGCACTTCTTGTCCATGCATATGCATTGGTGTTTCGCTGTGAAAATCCGGGATGAGAATAAAATTTTAAATTATCGGATAGCGGAACTTCGATATTTCCGAAGAAATAAAAATTCTGTGATTTTGCATCCCCGAAACGTTGTCTCGGAGCCTGATATATTGCAGGATTTGCATTCCTGATGGCAAAATCTTTATTAACAAATTCTACGGTAAAGTTCCCAAAACCTCCTTTAGAACCTATTTTTGTACCTAAATTTCCACTAAAATCAAAAGTAATTCCATCAATTTTTTTGTCTGAAACTACATCGTTATCCCCCGGACTTTTAAATAAATTCATTCCATAAAAGGCATTTCCTTCAAAACCTGAATTTCGGTCATTCAACACAATATTGATTACCCCTGCAATCGCATCCGAACCATATTGTGCAGAGGCTCCGTCACGAAGAACTTCTACTCTTTTTATTGCTCCAATAGGAATGGTATTCATATCTGAGCCGGTATTTCCCCGGCCTTTTGTTCCGAAGAGATTGATTAATGACGACTGATGATATCTTTTTCCATTTAATAATAACAACGTCTGATCTGGTCCTAAGCCTCTCAAAGTTGCGGGATCTACGGCATCGGCTCCGTCTGAGCCGGATTGTTTATTGGAATTAAAAGAAGGCGCTGAAAACTGCAGAAGCTGATTTACTTCTACCTGTCCTGTGGATTGGCTCACTTGTTTGATATCGATGACATCAATAGGAACAGCAGTGTCTATTACGGTTCTTTTTTTGTTTCGGCTTCCTGTAATGGCTACTTCTTCAATTTTATTTTCTTTGGAAAGGGTGTCTTTTATTTCCTGTGAATATAAGATTGAAGAAGTGCTGAGAAAAAAAACGCTGATGTATTTAACTTTCATATATTTCTGTGGTTTGAATTATTAATAATACCAAAAATATTGATTTTTGCTTTTGAATTATTAAAAAAATCCACGAATTTTTATGAAGTATTATTTAATTAAATGCTTTGCATAAGAAAAAATCATTTTTTCAAATAATTTGATTGGTTTTAATTAAAAATAATTCACCAAAAAGTTAATTTGATTGATTTATTTTTTAGGGCAATAAATTAATTTCTGTAACATCGGCCTTTCCGTTTTTCAGGAATTCATAAGTAATTCTGTCTGCTTCACAATCGATGAAACGGAGGTTTTTTAAACTTTTATTTTTAAAAAAGGTATTCAATAAAGTTGCATTTTGGAATACCACCTTGCTGAAAGAACAATTCTCAAAAGAACAGTCTTCTATTTCCCCATTAAAAGTAATGTCGGAAAGATGCATTTCATTAAAGGTTGCTTGATTCCAGACGGCATTTGTTGTAACGTTTTTTCTAAAAGTGCCGGATTTGAAAGTCGTTCCGGAAAAATCTGCTTGAGAAAAATCACAGTTCTGAATATCACTCATCGATATTTCAGCATCTCTTAAAGAACAATCCGTGAAAGTGTTATTGTTTAAATGAGAACGCTGAAAATGGCTCTTACTGATATCCGAATTTGAAAAATCACAACCATCGATATGGTTACTTTTTAAAACAAGACCTGACAAATCTGAACCGATAAACTTACAGTTCTTCATATTGGAAAATCCGAATTTATCATTTAGGTTCTTTAACCCGGAAAAATCTGCATTTACCCAATTTCCTTTGGACATATCCCACTTGTTTTTCTTCTTTGGCTCCTCGGTCTGGATTTCTACATTCGGTTTTTCCGGAAAATCCAAATGTGTAATTGCGGTTTCTTTTAAGTCTGAGCCTTCTGAAAAATAGTTGAGGTCTACACTTAGAATTTCGGCCAGCCGGTTCAATGTAATAATATCGGGCAGCGATTCTCCTCGTTCCCATTTTCCGACTGCCTGCGGACTTACGAATACATTTTGAGCAAGCTGTGCCTGAGAGATATTTTTTTGTTTTCTTGCTGCGGCAATTTTATTGCCAATCATTTTAGTTTCCATACTACTGTATTTTTTATTTTTCGACATAGCAAAGGTATTTGAATGCATATTCGGGAACTAAAAAAAACAAACACTTATAGTTGTTTTTGCGCTACTTCCGGTAGAGATATGACAACTATAAGTGGTATATTGATAGAATTGCTAAAAATTATTGATAATCCTTTGTCTTTTAAGCTTCTTCCAACTGAACCGTGAAGTGTCTCAACAGGTCTGGTTCCCATGTGATTTTGTAGCCTTTTGCAATTTCGTTACGTCTTTCGTAAACATTTTTGATTGCGGCGGCGATATAATCCATGTGATTGTTTGTATAAGTTCTTCTAGGAATCGCTAAACGGACTAATTCTAATTTAGGATAACGGTTTTCTCTTGTTTCAGGATCTCTATCCGCCAATAATGTTCCTATTTCCACAGTTCTGATTCCTGCTTCTTTGTAAATCTCAAGACCTAAGGTCTGTGCTGGATATTCTGAACGGTCAACTTTTGGTAGGAAATTTAAAGAATCGATGAAAACGGCGTGTCCTCCAATCGGTTTTTGAACAGGAATTCCATATTCAATTAATTTATTTCCAAGATATTCAACCTGAGAAATTCGGCTTTCCAGATAAGCAAATTCAGTGGCTTCATCAAGACCAACTGCCAAAGCTGCCATATCTCTTCCTGCCATACCTCCATAAGTAATGAATCCTTCGTAGATGATAGTAAAATTTGATGCTTTTCTGAAAACATCTTCATTGTTTAAAGCGATGAAACCGCCAATGTTTACAAGACCGTCCTTTTTTGAGCTCATGGTCATCCCGTCTCCATAAGAGAAAATTTCTTTGCAGATTTCTTTGATGGTTCTGTTTTCTTGCCCTATTTCTCTTTTTTTGATGAAATAGGCGTTTTCGGCAAACCTCGCAGAATCAAAAAATACAGGAATTCCATATTTGTCAGAAAGTTCTTTTACGGCTTTCATGTTTTCCAAAGAAACAGGTTGTCCTCCTGAAGAGTTACAAGTAATTGTAATTAAACAAAAAGGGATATTTTCTTTTGTATGACTTTTATAAACTTCTTCTAATTTTTCGAGATTGATATTTCCTTTGAAAGGATGAAGATCATTGATGTCAAAAGCTTCATCGATTGTACAGTCGATTGCGTGCGCTTTTCTAAATTCGATATGACCTTTTGTCGTGTCAAAATGAGAATTACCAGGAATTACGTTGCCTTCTTTTACCAACACTGAAAATAAAACATTTTCGGCAGCTCTACCTTGATGTGTAGGTAGAAGATATTTAAAGCCCGTAATATTTTGTACTATCTGGTGTAATTGATCGAATGAACGGGAACCGGCATAGCTTTCGTCACCTGTCATCAAAGCTCCCCATTGTTTATCAGACATTGCTCCGGTTCCGGAATCTGTCAAAAGATCGATAAAAACTTGTGAAGATTTTAGATTGAATAAATTATAATTTGCTTCTTTAAGCCATTGTTCTCTTTCTTCTCTTGTAGATTGACGGATTTCCTCAATCATTTTAATACGGAAAGGTTCCGCGTACGGTAAATTCATGATATTTATTATTAGATTGTTTGTAAAGAAATTTTTGTTTGAAATAAATTCAATTCATCAAATATATTTAGAAAGCAAGAAATTATTCCGGAGCTTTAAATATATTGTCGTCCGAATGAAAGCCGGCAACGCCGCCACTTACGGCGAATTTCATTGCAGAAGCGGCAGTCATTCCCACAACAGGTTTGATGTTTTTTTCTTCAGTAACAATTACCCATCCCGAAATGGCATAAGAATGAGGTAGATAAACCGCAACATAATTATGTTTTTCTACATCTGCCATTTCCTTTTGAGTTAAAAATCCGATTCTCCAAATTTCAGGGTTTTCATTTGTTTTTACCCAAACAGGATCATTAAATTTTTTCTTATCGCCTACAAATGATGACATTACGTCCTTGGTAGGTGTATAAATATGTTTTACCCCGGGAGTTTTTTCCAGTAAACTATCCATAGTGTCGAAAAAGAATCTTCCCACTACAAACTTATTTCCTAAAAATCCTAAAAGCGCAGTAATTAAAATAGTTGAGAGGAAAACCAGCCCAGGTATTTCTTTGGCAACAGACGGAATAATATTATCAATGGAGGTAATAATATACCAGATTACAAAAAGCGTAAGCCCAATAGGCCCAATAATAACCAACCCCTGAAAAAAGTTTTTCAGAAAAAAATTAGCAATATTTTCAAAGGTCAGCTTTTTCACTATGTATTTCCGTTGTTTTATCCGTGTATTGTTTCTCCTTTGCCATAAGACTGGATAATTTTAGCTTCGTATTCAAGCCATTCTTCCCATCTTGCATTTACTTTTTCAGGATTTCCCAATTGTCTTGCAAAACCGATGAAAGTAGTGTAATGATTGGCTTCGGAAATCATTAATTCTCTGTAGAAGGTTTTTAATTCTTCATCCTTAATGTTTTCAGTAAGTACTTTAAATCTCTCACAGCTTCTTGCTTCAATCATGGCTGCGAAAAGCATCTTATCGACAATCAAATCGTCTCTGTTGCCCCCTTTCTGGATGAAATTTACCAATTCGTTTACATAATCATCTTTTCTGGTTCGTCCGAAAGTGTATCCTCTCTTCTTGATTATCTCGTGCACCTGTTTAAAATGCTCAAGTTCCTCCTGCGCGATGGCAAGAAGTTCTGTAACGATTTCCGGATATTCAGGAAGCATGGTAATTAATCCGATTGCATTGGTAGCCGCTTTTTGCTCGCACCATGCGTGATCCGTTAAAATTTCTTCAATGTTTCCTTCAGCAATATTTGCCCACCTTGGATCGGTAGGAAGTTTCAACTTAAACATGTCTTAAAATTTTTTGTAAAATTAATATAATTTGCGATATGACAGAAGTTTTATTTATGTTTAAAATTTTGTTTTAAAATGCAATTTTTATTAAAAGTTTTCAAAAGGCTGGTATTTCTTTTGATATTAATATTAAAACCAATTAAAAATATTAACAATGGAACCAATTAAAACTTTTACAGGTAAAGTGACTATTTTCTTATCACTTGCTTTCATGATGCTTTCATCTCTATTAGTTTTTGCTCAGGATACTACAGGCGGAGTTGTCACTAAAGAAAACAGTACGAAAACCACCACCACAACAGAATGGTACGCAGATCCGGTGTACATTATTGGCGGAGCTATTATTCTCATCATCATTATTGCATTGATAACGAGAGCCGGAAAAAAAGATTAGCAATCTTATTTGGCAGCAGTTTTTATCCTCAGAAATTCTAAGATTTTCCAACCTAAGGTGTCGATCTTCTTCAATCCTCCTGAGATGATAAAAGCCAGAATGACATTAATGATATAAATTAAAACCATTAAAACCCACCAGGACATTTTTTCTTTCAACGGAACTACTAAAAAATAGACCAGGGAAGAACTGATCCCTTGTGCGAAGTAGAAAAATATGGCGTTTTTCCCGATGTACGTAACGAAATTTTCTTTTGTAATTTTTAATCGGTTGTAAAAAACAAAAAGGGTTACCAAAGAAAATAAAGACCAGATTATGTAGGGAATCTTCGGCGGAAATTTATTTTTGTTGATCTTATAAAATATTTCGCTTCCGTAATACCAGAACATCCAGATCAGAGCTGCTGCGACAATTCCGTAGAGCAGAGGTATTATTTTTGCCGGAATGGTTTTTCCGCGCATTTTATTTGCAATTAAAAATAAGGATAAATAGAAAGCGACATAGCCAACTTGTCCTGTTGGATAAATTTCCGGGAAGATGTTGAATATGAATGTCAATGCAAGACAAATTCCAATAAACCAATTGATATGTTTTGGGAAAAATCTTAAAATTAAAACTCCGAAAACCGTTAATATAAAATATACTTTCAAATACCAGAAGCTTCCCATTACCACAGGAAAAGTGTCTGCGTTGGTATATTGATGCAGGTACCAGTTTCCTAAATTTTGCCATTGAGGGACACTGGAAATACCTACAGTAGTATATTTTGAACCAAAAGTCGAATAAAAACTTTGCAGCCACTCCAAAGAAAAAAAACTGAGCCCGAAAACTTTAAAGAAATAATCAAGAAAAAACAGGAAAGTCACAAAAATCATATAAGTGATCTGGAGTTTTAAGAGTCTGTAAAAAGTTTTCTCGATATTGGACCCGGAGGTAATTCCGCTGAGGGCATAGAATAAAGCAACATCAAAAACCAAAGAAAATACCCTTATCTCTACCGGAATATAAAATTGTCCAGACCAGAAAGCGGTATGAATAAATATGATGGAAAGTGTTGCCAATCCTTTTGCGAAATCAATATAAAGGTCTCTGTTCATTATTTGGAATATGTTTCAAAAGTAAGAAATTATTGAGATAAAATTGGTTGGAAGCTTGAAGATGGAGGCTGGAGGTTAGAAGTTTTAAAAATTTATTATTCGAAGTTTCATAGTAATTTACTTCCAGGCTCCGGCTTCCAACGTACTTACCAAATAAAAAAAGAGGTAAGACCAGCGCTTACCTCACATCTTAAATATATTAGAAATGAATGATTACCTAAGTTGTTTAAACTCTTCTGCAGAAATTTCCCCATTTTGAATTTTTCTCAGCTCATCGATGTATTGGCTCATGTAAGCATCGATTTCGGGATATTTGGAATTTTTACCCATTTTGTAGGTTCCGTTCAAAACTCCCTGATAATAATAGAAGAAATTGTAATCAAATGCAGACGCGGAAAGATCATATTGTCCTAATAAAAATCCTAAACGCACTGCAGATCTTCTTTGTGGAGGCGTTCCGTGATGTCCCGGACTTGTCGTCTGGTAATCTCCAATGCTTTGGGCAAATTCATAAGCGGCTGCAATTTGGGCAAAAGTAGATTGATTATACCCATTCGGTCTTCTCAGATAATAACCCGCAAAACCGTCTGCTTCAAGTTCGTTGGGTCTTGCTGTGGATTCACTTACTGAAGGTAAGCCGAAAATATACTGCAGCTGATGACCGTATTCGTGGGCGAGAATCATGGCATTAACAATATCTCCGCCTTTGCTTTTTGCATCATAATAAATGGCATAACCATAATAAATTTTACCTGAAGAATAAGAAATCGCATTGTACGTGGAGTTGAAATTAGAAGGATCGTTCACGAATCTCAAAGTAGGATTGCTTCTTCCCCACAAACTTGCAATTTTTGTCATTTGAGAGTTCATAAAATTGGTGTCTGTGGAATTTTGTAAAGAAGTCGTTAAAACAGCGCTTGAGCTCCAGTACTGATCTACGTAGTAACAGACTTTTTCCAGGGCATTCGGTTGTTCGATTTTTGCATTTTCCGTCTGCTGTTCCGGAAGTGTAGGATTTTCCATAGAATCGTCATTACACGCTGATAATGAGAGTACAGCAAATGCTCCCGCTAATAAGGGGAATTTAAAGTTTATTTTCATATTAAATATTTTAGGTGAAAACGAAGATAGGAAATTTCAGCAAAAATATTATCACTTCATGGTGAAAAATTATTCAAGACATAGTTAAAATTTTAATATTGAAAAAACATGGGTTTGATAGTAAGCTAATTAGAAAATAATTCTTATATTTGCACCTCGAAATAACTAAAAATTTATAAACAATGTTTGCAATTGTAGAAATAGCAGGGCTTCAATATAAAGTTGAGCAAGACCAGAAGTTGTTTGTAAACCGTTTATCAGGAGACAAAGGAGGAAAAGTTTCTTTCGACAAAGTTCTTCTTACTGTAAACGGAGCAATCACTGTAGGCGCCCCAGCTGTAAACGGAATCACTGTGGAAGCAGAGATCCTAGACCACGTAAAAGCTGATAAAGTAATCGTTTTCAAAAAGAAAAGAAGAAAAGGTTACAAAGTAAAAAATGGTCACAGACAATCTTTGACTCAAATTCAGATCACTGGTATCACTGGTTTTGAAGGAGCTCCAAAGAAAGCGGCTAAAAAAGAAACTGCTAAGGCAGAAATTCTTTCAGACAACGCAACTGTTAACTTCGGAGAAGATCACGAATTGAACTATCACCTGAAGAAAAACGGATTGTCTCAGTCTAAAGAAAACAGAGAGGCTTTAGTTGCTCTTGGAAAAGAGGTTAAGGCAGAATTAGGAAAAGATGTTCTTACTCACGAAGATGTAGATGCAGCTATCGTAAAGAATATTGAAAATTTCAAAGCGTTAAATAAATAATAATCCACTTATAAAATGGCACACAAGAAAGGAGTTGGTAGCTCCAAAAACGGTAGAGAATCTCACTCTAAAAGATTAGGTGTGAAGATTTTCGGAGGACAAGAGGCTATTGCTGGAAATATTCTTGTTAGACAAAGAGGTACTCAGCACCACCCGGGTGAAAACGTGGGAATCGGTAAAGATCACACTTTGTTTGCATTAGTAGACGGTAAAGTAGTTTTTAGAAAAAAAGCAAACAACAGATCTTTCGTATCTGTAGAACCGAACGCATAATCAAGCGTTTTATAAAAATTAATCCTCAGCATTTTTGTTGAGGATTTTTTTTTGGTTTATTTCAATATAATACAGATTTGATATTTTGAAGTTATTTGCCCGATTTATGTGGAATAATATTCTTAAATTTTCATCGATTAATTAAAACATCAAATTAAAAATTAATTTATTATGAAAAATTTAAAGAAAATCGGAAGAGATGAACTTAAAAATGTAATGGGAGGAGTTGCTCCTGAAAAAGGATGTCTGCCATGTAATATCTATTGCAGCATTCCTGAAGGAGAAAGACCTCCTTGTAATATTGTATACATTGTAGCACACTGCAACGGATGCAAAGATTACCCGTCTGAATCTTAACTAAAAAGAAATCTCCTTCGCGATGAAGGAGATTTTATATTTTAGAACCCAACCTGGAATCCGGCCTTGATCCCGAATTTTGAAATATCCGGTCTGTCGAGATAATTTCCACGCCAGTTGAAGTCTACTCTGAAAATTCTAAGGTTTCCAAAACCAATGTTTTCAATTCCCACACCATACTCGTAATAAATATGTTCGCTCGGTGCAGAATATTTGAATCCCTCTACATTAATGGCTTTTGAAGCATCGCTCAACGTTCCGTACGCACCTCTGATAAATGCTACCTCCCTTAATTTTAATTTCTTAATTAACGGAATATAAGAAAGGATTTTTCCATTAAAATGATGCTCCAAGTGAAGCGTTGTATACGTATCTGCAACGAATTCATAATAATTAAGCTGTGCAAAAGTATTGGCCGCCAAACTGTAAGACTGGTTACCCGGAATGACATTCTGCAGCGCCAGAGGAACCGTGTCAAAGTTTTTCCCAGCTTCAAAATTAATCAAAGTTTTACCCCAGCTTCCGATCAAAACAGGTTTGTAGAACATAAACTGCAGTTTATTATAATTAAAATCTGATCCGAAAAGCCCTTGAATCCCTCTCGTATATTTTAAAACAATTGTCGGAGCCAGTGTTCCGTGCTCATACCTGTCGATGCCGGTTTGTGAGAATTTTGCACCCGGTCTTGCGATTAAACTTACGGTAACGTGCGAATCGTTTGCTGTTTTTCTCAACTGACCGTCTTTGTAGTACATTAAGTTAAACCCTTCCGGATTGGCAGATTTAATGCTTTGCATCGTACCATCTACCCTGATCTGGAAGTTTTTCCAAGGCTCGATAGATGTAAATACATTGGTCTGATTTACAGAACTCAAAGAAGCGTTTTCCCCTCTTGCAAAAATCGTTGAAGAAGCAAAAGTTCTGGCCATAATTCCATCGTCATTGGTAAGCTGAACACCCAGTTGCAGGATGTCTCTTCTTGTTCCGGCGCCCACCGTAAAGCGGTTGACCCTGTTGAACATAAATCTTCCTTCTGCACCATATTTTACCTGATGATCTTTAAAGCCGTAAGCCGTATAAAACTGAACTCTCCAAGGGTCATTTCTTGTAAAATACGTTCTTGCTCCCAATCGGATCCTGTCTCCTTCTACTTCGTTTTTCCCATAAATAGAGAAAATGGGACCCAAATCAATACCTTTTACTACGTTATAATATCCTGAACCCAGGGTTTCATATAACTTTACAATCCGATTGAATTTCGGGGTTTGCTGCAACTTATCGAGCATGTCATAAACACCCTGTTCTGATTTTGATAAAGAATCAGGTCTTGCTTTTACCCAAAATGCATCATCTTTATCGACAAATTTATCATCATATTCTTCTTCCTGTCTCTTAAAAACTTTGTCTTCCAGAGGTTTATTAAAATCATATTCTGAATAATCGACGGATCTTTTAGCAATAATACTTTTAGAGGTTTTCTTTTTTGAGAAAGGAGTCATTTCGATTTCGGTCACGAATTTCCTTGGCAGGAAGGTATTTTCATCAGGATTGTCATATTCAAGTTCTGTTGAAATGGCATTGATGAAATTGACATTGATTTTCTGTGTGGATTTTAAAGTAGCTCCTAAAACAGCATATGAATCCGTATCAATATACAGATATCCCTGAAATGCCAGAACTTCAGTTCTTTTTGGCTGATAACGGATTTTGTAAGCCTGTTCTCCTCGTATGGAAATGGTATCAAGCAAATTATAATCGTAAGTGCTGAATCCGGTTTCTCCTACGGGACTCGGGAATCCAATATCAAAATAATTTAATGTATTATCATAAATATTGATGTCACGGTAAAGGTTCTTAGCCGTTAAAGTAATAATCTGATTATCCTGGAAACCCGAAGTTTTTTGGGCTGTCAAAAGTCTTTTTGTTCTTTTTGACGGCCTGTTTTCACCGTAATTTTCATAGATCGCCTCGTTCAGGAAAATAGGGAGCCCAATTTTTCCGGCGGCGGTAGAATCTTTATATTCAAAAATAAATTCAAGCTTATTGAAGATTTTTTTCTTCATGAAAGCGCTGTCTAAATTATTCGCATCAAACTGAATTTTTTCGTATTCTTTGTAAGTATAGGTATCGAATTTATCCAGTCCGTTGTTTCTTTTTCTTTTCCAAACCTCCTGCATGATAGCGTAGGCAGGATTTTCTTTTTTATTTTTATATTTAGGTTTTTCGTTATGGATAACTACTTCCTGAATATTGCTTTCTTTTTCCTGGGAAAGTTGTACGAAAATATTGGGAGCATTTTCCGGAGTGACATCTATCGTTTCTAAAGCGTAATTTTTCCTTAAAAATTTCAGTTTATAAATAATACTGTCGGACTGTACCATAAAGTTGCCCGAAGTCGTCGTTAAAACTGGCTTATTATTTTCATTGATAAAAACATCAACACCGCTGACTTCCTTATTGGTTTTTGCATCAACGATTCTACCTTTCGCTGAATTTTGGGCACAGACAAGATCAACAAAAAAGATCAACAAAAAGAGTGGGTAATATTTGGAGTTATTAATTAACATTCGTATTTCTTCAAGCATTAGCATAAACAAAAAGTATGCAGTTTATATCAAAAGATTAAATTTTTTAAAAGTTTTTATAAATAAATACAAAACTGCAAATGTAACAAAAATAACACCATCATTTTGACGGTGTTATAGATAATTTTTTGTTAAAATAATAAAATTTTAAATAAACTATTTTTGAAGTTCAACAAAGATATATCCTAAGGCTCCAAAACCCAAACTGTCTCCATCTGCAACATGTACATTTACTCTATAGAAAGTTCTATCCGTATAAGAGAAAAAGTTGAATTGCGCATGCCCGTCCTGAACACAATTTAACGGAATTCCCGCGATATCTGAGAAAGTCGTAGTCACCGTTAATGGAACTGTGTTAACGAAACCAGATCCATTCTGTGCAGTTGTAAACATGGCATGCTGTACGCCCAAATTATTGGCACCTGTAGTCGACCTCACCTGAACAAAAGTATTTGTGTTTGTACATGTTGTTAAAGGATATCTAAACTGTAATGATCCGATTGTGACTAAAGAATTCGTGGCAGAATTTGCATCAATTGAAAAAGATTTGAAAGTTGTAGTAAGAGGAGCTATATTTTGTATAACAACGTTTCCTGAAGCATCCACTCCTAATGCTGCAGCATTGGATGTAGTTGGCGTTGCATTATTAATATTTGTAAACTTTAGACCGGAGACATTAGTAGTACCGGATGCAATTTCGACTCTTGCGGTGGGATTAGGTGTTCCAATACCGATGTTAGCTGTAAGATTACTGATGTTATTACTTAGATTATTTCCAAAAATGGCATTACCAATGTTCATTTGATTGTTTGTGGTAGCATTTAAAAAAGTAGCTTGGGAACCAATTAAAATATTTCCGCTTCCGGATGTTAATGCATTTCCACCGGCTCCAGATGCCGGTAATCCAGTATTGTCTCCAATAGCAGTATTGCCACTACCAGTTGTTAAAGAACCTAAAGCATCGGCACCAACAGCCACATTGAAGCCAGTTGTGCCGGCAAGTACATCTAGAGCATTATATCCTACCGCAACGTTGTCTCCACCATTGCTTGCTTTAAGAGCACCACTGCCAATGGCAGTCATTCTTGCCCCTGTTGTATTTGCTAATAAAGACTGGTATCCAAAAGCCGCGTTTTGCCCTCCAGTTGTATTGGCAGTAAGAGCTTGGTTTCCAAATGCTGCGTTGGCGACGCTTCCCGCTGTAGCCGCACTTAATGAACTTACTCCATAGGCAGTGCTTAAAATAGCTGTTGTAGTTGGCGACAATGATCCAACCCCAAATGAGGTATTTACAGTGCTTAAAACCCCTGAGTTGGCATTATTTCTTTTAAAAACAAGATTTTGATTATCCGTTGTTCCAATAAAATTATTGGCAGGATCAGTTCCTGCATTTCCTGTGGTGCGCCAATCATTATTGGATGGAGTAGTAACAAGGGCGACCCATTTTGTACCATCGAAATAATAGAATCCCACCGATGCTACATCTACTGTTGTTCCTGCTGAAGTTCCCGTAGAAATATCGTTGATGTAAATAAGCGTGGAAGTAGGAACAGCAGACATATTTTGAGCTCTCAGTCTGTCAACTCTTGGAATGACAACTCCGTCAACTGTGGTGGCAGTTCCGGTTGGATCTTTTGCTGTAATATCTAAAGTAGAGGCTGGTGTTGGAGTATTAATTCCTATTTGTGCAGAATAAGCAAGTGGAACTAATGCTAGGGATAAGAGAATTTTTTTCATAATTGATTGATTTTTAGGGTTAATTTATACCTAATTTACAAAGAATTAAGGAAATAATTCAACACGTAATGAATTTTTAAGTGTAAAGGGCTTTACATAGGGGAGAAATAATAAATTAAATTTTATTAATATCATTACATAAAAAAAGACTCACATTTCTGTAAGTCTTTTTTGCTCCTCCTGCTGGGCTCGAACCAGCGACCCTCTGATTAACAGTCAGATGCTCTAACCAACTGAGCTAAGGAGGAATTTTCCTTTGTTTTTAGTGATGCAAATATAATATGAATATTGATATGAAGCAAGTGTTTAAAGCAAATTATGGCGAAAAAATGAATTTTTATTCACCGGCTTTTTATTTCTACAAGTAAAATAAAATGCCCAGAGTTTTTATCTGTCTATTTTTCAGTATTTTGAAAATGGTCTTTAAAGTTGAAACCAGAAATAAAGTTTCTTTCCTCTTCAGTTAATTGATCAGGAGTATTGGTATTTTACAATTTGATAATTACAGGATAATCTTCGGTTTTGCCTGCTTTATGATGATTGAACTCATGTCTTTTATTTGTAAGATATTATTTTAATTTTGTAAAAAGAAGAATGAGTTTATTTATATCAAGTAAATACATAAAAAAAGACTCACATTTCTGTAAGTCTTTTGGCTCCTCCTGCTGGGCTCGAACCAGCGACCCTCTGATTAACAGTCAGATGCTCTA
>CBFGVN010000016.1:0-20373 GCA_965651845.1 uncultured Chryseobacterium sp.
GTGAAGGAGACGGGAAAATCCTTACCTCGGATATCAACGGAGTGGCAACCTGGCAGCCGGCTCCGGGTTCTATCGTTGTTACGGGAAATGCCAATCAGGCACAAAACTTTACTTTTGTAACTCCGCCAACAACAGAATTTATAGCAGATAGCCCGATAACCCTTAATAAAGGTATTTATACTCTTTATTATTATGTTCAGTTTGATTATTTTCAACCGGGAAGTACTACTCTGACCCGAGACTTAAATGTTACCAGCAATGCCACTTTGGAAGCTACATTTCCCCGATTTATCTATTTTAATTTTATAACCAGCTCCGGTTCAGCGGATTTCCCAAGTTATCCTTCAGCCGGAACCAATAACGGGCCTCATGTGATTCCTATTATCAGTCATTATCAGGCGGCATCTAAAATCAGCCAGCTCGTTATCGTCAATCAGGATAATACAGTGATACGTCCAAGATATTGGGGGATTTCTGCACATGGTAGAGTTTCTAATATAGGATCTATTATTGCAGTAAAAATGTAATTTATCGAGAAAATACTTAAAGATAAAATAGATGGCCGGAGATCTCCTCCGGCTATTTTCAATTAATAAGATCAAAATTCTGTCCTAATATTAATAAAACTATTGATGGGTTTTATGATTTAATTTTAATTCAAAATAAATATATTGTTTTGTTTCAAAGAAAAAAATATTATCTTTGCACCTCCTTAACGGGGAATAAAGGTTTTAAAGAGATTTGGAATCGGAATAATTCCTCAGAAAGGACACTAAATTTTATTTCATGCCGGATTTAAAAATACAAGAAGCGAAATTGCTTTTTAAGAAAATCCACTCTAACCCAAAAAGTTATGATTTAAAAATCAATGAAGATGGGATAACAGGCAGAGATGATAAAATAAGTTTCAGACTTTACAGGACCGGAGAAAGGGTCGCTTTTGAAGTAACGATTGACGGACTTACCTTCACCAATACCACTGGGGAATGGAACAATGCTATGATCATGCTTACGAGTACGATCAAGAAAATAGAAAGAGAAGAAGAGAATTTTAAAATAGAACAAGCGATTGATAAACTGAGGAAATATTTATCAGAAGAAAATTAAAAAAATTTTTAAGATAAATTTGGTGAATAAAAAAAAAGTTTATACTTTTGCACTCACATTTGAACGATATGGCAAATCATAAATCAGCATTAAAAAGAATTAGACAAAACGAAGTAAGAAAACTTCGTAACAGATACTACCACAAGACTGCTAGAACAGCAATGAAAGTATTGAGAAAAGAAGAAGATAAAGCTGCTGCTGCAGAGCAATTGCCAAAGGTTATCTCTTTGTTGGATAAATTAGCTAAGAAAAATATTATCCATAAAAACAAAGCGGCTAACTTAAAAAGCAAATTAACTAAGCACGTTAACAAACTAGCTTAATAAGTATAGTTGGCCCGTTCGTCTATCGGTTAGGACCTCAGATTTTCATTCTGGTAAGAGGGGTTCGATTCCCCTACGGGCTACAAACATTAAGAGTTGATACTTATAAAAACAAAAAGCTAACACATTAGTTTCGGTTAATGGAAGATAGAGGGCCCGTTCGTCTATCGGTTAGGACCTCAGATTTTCATTCTGGTAAGAGGGGTTCGATTCCCCTACGGGCTACTTAAAGAGAGATTCATTTTTTTGAATCTCTTTTTTATTTCTCTTTATGGTGAATTAATATCACCTATTCTATTTAAACCATTTGCAAAGTTCCTTATAAATCTTTTCATCTCAAAAGCTTATTCTATATTTTACTTAACTATTCTTATGAGCTTTTCAATATTTATTTCGCAAAATATCCTTCTCAAGCCTTATTTTGGTTAAAATTATTTCAAAATACTATTTAATAGACTTCATATTCAACAGTTGAAAAATACGGTTTTAACGCTTACTGCATATCTTATAAAACATCAATTAATTAACAAAAAAAGCCTCCACCAAAGGCAAAAGGTGGAGGCAAACAAAATTGGATATGCTACTAAAGATTTAGTTTTTAATCAATTTCTGTTGATAGACTGCTTTATCAGTTTTTGCTGTCAGAATATACATTCCTTTCGGAAGCATCCCGACATTGATCTGTCCATTACTGAACTGAACATTCACCGATTTACCAGCCATATCATACACAGAAATATTTAAAACTTTCTCCTGAGTTCGGATATTGAGAATATCAGTCACCGGATTCGGGTAAATACTGAATTCTAATTTTTTAACCTCAGCTGTTGCCAAAACTGAGCTTAAACTTGTCACTGTTATTGTTTTTTCAACTACTTTTCCATTGGAATTAAAACCAATTACGATCTCTGAGCTGCCGTTTCCATGAGGAGTAAGAACCAATTCATCGTTTGTGTTGATTACTGCCGAAACAATTGAAGGATTAGCATTTGATTTTACAGATTTTACAACCGCTACCGCCTGATTATCCGTATCGGAGACAACAGTTTTCAAATCAATTGTTGTCACACTGTTTACATTTACTTCTGCGGGAAATGCATTGCTGACAACAGGTGCCGCATTATCCGTAAACACCGCCATCGCAGGGAACCAATAATAATCGTCAAGTTTTTTTGTATTGGTTAAAACCCCGCTGTTATTATAAGTATGAATCCAATTGTTCAAATAATGTGCTCCAAAACCACTTTCAGTAGTATTCAAAATTAATTCATCAGTGATCGGATTTACACGCAAAGCGGCTCCGTAAGGAATTTGCTTGTAAGTTCCTGTTTGTCCCGGAATGGTTGCAAAATTTTCATTGAATGTTTTATTAGTTACATCAAACTTCACAATTTGAGTTCCGGAAACGAAACTGTTTACGGAGTTGATCCAGTATAATGTATTATTTTGGTTGCTTGCCGTAAAGCTCCCTGCATTCCAGGCTCCCCAAGATCCCAGGTATTTTGTTGTAGGGATATTGTAGGCTGTTGTAGTAAAATTTGCAGGATTAATATTCACCACTTTCTGATCCTGAATGGCCCAAATACTTCCGTCTTTCGCCTGAACAATCGAGTGAAACGAGCCCGAAATTGTAGTAACCACCGCATCCGTACTTGGGTTGATCACCAAAACTCCTGCAGATTGTTTTACAGCAAAAACGTATTGAGAAGTTCTGATCATATTTCCGATTTGCCCGGCGTATTGGCTTCCTCCTCCTGTCGTAGGAATTAAACTTCCGACCTGTAAATTATCAATATTAAAAACATAAATTCCGTTAGAAGCCCCTATGTAGCCTTTATGCTCATTCACACCGACAAAAGATCTTCCATCTCCTCCACCAATTGTATTGAAGCCCGCAATTTTCTGCATCGTCTGAGCATTAGCAATCACCAGTCTTCCACCCGGAGTATATTGGGTGTCACCCCCGTCTGCAGCCTGTTTTGAGATAAAATAAAATTTATCTCCGTAAATGGTTCCATATTGTGTCGTCGCACCAAAAGCCTGGTTGTTATTCACAGTACTGTATACTCTATAATTAACATTTCCATTATTATTAATAAAATTCACCGATCCATTGGTATGTCCGAACCAATCTTCATTTACCATAAAATAGCCATCAGTAAAGAGCGATTGCGCACTTGCAAAACATGTGGACAAAAAAACCGCTGCTAAAAAATAAACTTTTCTCATTTTAATTTAATTATATATTTATTGTTGAATTTTAATTAAGATGTAAATCATAAGCTCCGGCCACTTCAGTCGAAACTTCACCTACCCATCCAGCTTCCTGATTGATTCCGGTGTATACTTTCACAAAATCAACCCCGGGAAGTTTTACATATTTTCCGTTTCTGTCTACTGCCCAGGAAATATCAATATTGGAAGCTTCATCATTATTCGGAGCATTATCTGCATATCCGAAGTCATAGGATTTCCCGATCCAATAAGCTCCTGTTCCGCTTTGGTCATAAAAATTGTTCTGAAGTTTTGTTCCGGTAAAACTGTAAGAAGTATCACTCAGCCACAATGGATAGTAACTTTGCGCATGGAAGACATTTTTTGTTTTGTATCCTGAATTCCCCATATTGTCCTGCCATTTTATATATTCTACATCAGTTTCCCAAAACTCACTTCCGGAAACGGGAGGCTTATTTTCATCGGGTTTAAAGTATGTTATGCTGTAATCTTTTATCGTTGTATTTTTAAAATATTCGCTACCTGCGATTTCGTACCATTCGTTTTCATCAGGTTTTCCATTTTTATTTCTGTCGTAAGCCACCATAATGATCCCTGGTTCACAAGATCCGGCACGTGGTTGGCTTGCATCATTTCCCCAAAAGGCATTTCCCAAAATTTTAAAATCTCTTCCATTCATATTCGGAATGGTGTGATCGAAACCAAAAACTACATATCCACCGAAACCTCCCAATGTAAGCATTGTAGAATTGCCTCCTATCAAAGATTCTTTGGCTTTCTGGAGCATCTGGTTGTAAGAATCTCCATTTTCAAATTCAGGAATTTCGTTTGTAAACTGACCTATCGCTGGTCGAAAATCAAAAACATTGGAAATGTATTTGCTGTAAGTTCCGGCTTCCGGTTTTACGATAATGGATGAATTGTATGTTTTTACCGATCCGTTAATTTCTATTTTTAATCGTAAAGGATACGTTTTTACCACCGGACTGATAAAATCCAGTTGCGAATCCTGAGAAATAATGGAATCATTAATGCTCCAAGTAAAATTTCCTTCGACTTTCGGATCGATATTTAATACCTTAAAACGGTCGATCGTATATGATTCTTCCAGTCCGTTGAAACTCCATTCTTCATCGTCTCTGTCGCTTTTACAGGCAATTGTTCCCACGAGAGCCGTTGACAGAAGAGCAATTTTCATAATATTAATAGAATCTTTTTTCATATTTAAATTTGATTTATTTGTATAAAAAAGTAAAGTGAGCAGGGATATTTCCGCCCTCGGTTTTCCATTTGAAATGTCCATTTTTATCAAAACAATAGACATATCCGGTGGAAACGTAATTTCTGGCATCAGTTATATAAATATCTTCCGTAATCGGATTTACTGCGATTCCGTAAGGCATTTTAATTGCATCTACATATTCCTGATCGATAATTTTATTGGAAATAATTTCTTCCGTTTTCACATCAATGATTCCGAAAGATTTTTTGTAAGAATGTGTATTATAATTAAATTCATTTCCGTAGTAATACAGTTTGTCATTCACAATCGTCATTTCACTTACCGAAACATGAAAATCTTTTTTCACCAATCCGGTTATGGCATCAATTAAAAATAAACTCGAAGGAATCGTATAGTAATCTCCTCTTGAGCTCACATAAAGATCTCCGTACTGATCTTTTTTAATTCTATGAAGATTGATAGCAACGTCTATTTTTTTAGTTTCCGTGAAAGAATTTAGATCAACTACAGAAACTGTTCTGTCATAGTTCGGGAATTTATATCCTCCGGAATTAGCGACGAAAAGCTGATTTCCAACCACTTCAATCTCTTCAGGCTGATACCCAACCGTGACCTGCCTTTGAATCGCTAATGAAGTAGTGTCAATTTCCACAACCTTTCCAAGAGGAGCATTCGGATCGAGAACTACCGGACCCGCGTAACTTGTCGCATAGGCTTTCCCATTTTTGAAAGTGATGTAACGGCAGTTTTCAAGGTTAATAGTTTTAATTCTTTTTGCCGTTTTAGCATCCAAAACTTCAATTTTATTGGAGACATTAATAACAGCGTACAGTTTATTTCCATAAATCTGGATATCATTTCCTACATCTCCAAGCTCTTTAACTACATTCGGGTTGATCTCAGCGTAAATATTTCGATGGTAAGTTCCTGTTGTATAATCAAAAAAATCAAGAGTCGCTTTATTGCTTCCCATATTTCCCTCATTCAACAGATAAAATCCTTTGATCGCCGTGTTTTCAGGTGGTGCTAATCCTGATTCTGTTTCTTCACGCGTGATGTATTCGTCTGTTCTGCATGAAACCAGCGAAAAAAAGACAAAAATTATGAGATAAAAGTTAATTTTTTTCATAAGATAAAGCTCACAATAAGTTTAAAATTTCTTCCAGGCATTGGATAGTTCAAAACCACGTCATAGTATTGGTTAAAAAGATTATTAACTTCAAAACTGGCTTTAAACTGATGCGATTTCCAATTGAATTTTTTCTGAACCGATATATCATGGGTGTACCAAGGTTGGATGTAGTTGTATTGAATATTATTCTGATTAACATCGTAACGTTCGCCCACGTAAACAAAACTGTAATTGAAACTCCAGTCTTTGTAATCTGACATCAGCGAAAAAGTTCCGCTGTGCCATGGTGTGTAAGGAATCTGGTGGCCAAAATAAGATTCTTCCCTATCCGAAAAATCTCTTGCTCTTTGGAAAGTATAGCTTAATAATGGTCTCATTTTAACGTTTCCAACTTTTACATCGGCTTGAATATTAACATCCGTTCCCAGAATTTCAACATTTCCAAGATTCAGCATCGTCCATCGGAACATACTTCCGTTGGGGGCGGCGATGATTTTGTCTTCTACTTTATTGAAGTACCCGTCAACTTTGGTATAAATTCTTTGGAAAACTTCGCTTTTAAATCTTTTTTGATAGGTAAATCCAATGTTATATTGATTCGTAAATTCAGGTTTTAAAGCTACATTCCCGATCATTGTATAGTACAGATCATTGAAAGTCGGCATCCTGAAAATCCTTTTATAAAAAGCTCTTAGCGTAAAATCATGAGCATTGAAAGGTTTATAACTAAGGAAAGCGGCGGGCGTCCATTCTGTTCTGTCAGGAGATTTTGAGTTTTTTTCAACATCTTCCGAAACGAAAGTTCCTAAGACACTTCCTAAAAACTTCAATCGTTTCCACTCATACGTTGTCGCAAAAGCAGCTAATGTGGTGTATCGTGTCGGATAAGAAAAATTAACCAAGTCTGCGTTCAGATTATTATATTGAAAATCCACACTCGCACTTACATCCCAATTAGGAGTAATGGAATACAAATTGGAGGAAGACACATACAGTTCCCTTTGTATATACTGATTCTGAATTTTTATGGACGAGACTGTATCAATATAATGGGTATAATCATAAGCAAACTTGGCTTTTAATTGAGTGTCCAGTTTTGGAAATATTTTTTTCTTAAAAGTTCCTTGTACAAAATAATTTTCATCAACCTGCCTTTGACCTCTTCCATCAAAACGATTGTTCACGATCGCTGCAGGAATTCCCCGATTTGACAAATAACCGTACCCTCTGACATTCCAGCTTCCGTTGTTGATTATTCCGTTAAGGCTCGTTTCAAAACGTTTTGCACGAATATCAGAATCAAATCTTTTGGCAATCGTGTCGTAAGCAATTTCCCCGTCGGAATATTTTTTTTGGTAACGGTATTTGTATACGCCATCACTCTGGATAAATTCCGAGCTGAAGCTTGCTGAAATATTTCCCGAAATTTTCTGTTCTAAACGAAAAGACGGATTAAATAAATCAATCGAACTATTTTTAAATCTTACAACAAGATTTGTTTTTCTGTTTCCTTTAAAACTTGGAACTTTTGACTGTAAATAAATAGAACCCGACGAGCCAAAATCTTTCGCAGGTTGAAAAATTTCACTTTTTTGTCCGTTGTAGAGAGAAATTTCCTCCAGATCATCAAGAGAATATCTTCCAAGATCTACCACTCCATTCTGAGCATTCCCGATCTGGATTCCATCATAAAAAACACCGACGTGCTGGCTTCCCATACTTCGGATATTGATCGTTTTTAAACCACCAATTCCACCGTAATCTTTGATCTGAACACCCGAAAAATACCTCAACGCATCAGCAACCGACTGGCTGTTGAGCCTTTCCAGTTCTTCACCCGACAATACCTGTGCAGGAAGAATCTCTTTAAAATTTTTTTTCTGAATATTAACAGGAATAATTGTATGCTCCTTGAGACTGTCTTTAGATTGTGAAAATAAAAGCTGAATTGCTAACACAAAAACTGTGATAGCCACCTTATGAAGTTGAGATGTAAAAAATTTTGTCACCATTAGCTCATTCAGAATAATGATGACGCTAATGGATATAAGAATACAACGACAAAGCACAGCCGTAAACCGCACAGAATCACTGATGTCCTAAGCTTTATTCCACGAAAGCGTCAAACGTTTAAATCTTCTGGCAGGTCTTCTGACTTACTCCGTTTTTTGAAATCCTTCCCATTAAAAAACAGTGGATATAATCTTCAAAAACTTTTTTTGTGGAGCTTACAGCAGCGGGTCTGTTCCGGATTTTCACCGGATTCCCTTTTAAGCGCTTTTTACGGCTCACCAGATTGCGGCAAAGATAGAAAATAATTGAGAATAAAATGGTGGACGGATAATTATTTTGGATGGAAGCTGGAAGTCAGGAGTTTGAAGTTACAAACGAAAAGCAAAGAACTTCAAGCTTCCATCATCCAGCTTCCTACCCAATTTATTTCAATAACTTTTTGATGTCTTCAATTAATATTTCTCTATCGGGATGGTATTTTCCGGTCAGTTTCGGATTTTTCCCTTCAGGATCTTCATAATTCAATCCGGAATAATAGAGAATCGGCATATTGTCTTTGTTGTATCTGCAACGGATGTTTCCATCTTTGTCGACCAAGGCGATCATTCCGCTGTGGTTGAGACTTTCGCCTTCATCTTCTTTATCGCCGACATAAATATTAAACTGATCAGCAATTTTTCCAATATAATCTCTGTCACCCGTTAGAAAATGCCAGTTTGGAGATTTCACCCCGATTCTTTTCGCATGCTCTTTAAGCAATTCCGGAGTGTCATTTTCAGGGTCAATGCTTACGGAAATTATTCCAAAATCCGGATTATTGATTTCATCCTCAATGGCTCGCATATTGGTATTCATCACAGGACAAATTGTCGGACATCTGCTGAAAAAAAACTCAACTAAATAGACTTTTCCGAGCATGTCTTTATTGGTGATTTTTTTGTTGTTTTGATCGGTAAGTTCAAAATTTGGAACTTTCATGACGGTGTAAAGATTCTTTTTAAAATATCCCATTCCGACACCGATACCGACGAAAAGCAAGGCGATAACCACTATGGGAATGATCACTTTACTCTTTGTATTGTTGGTCTTTTTATTTTTGGACATATTTTTCAGGATTTTTTTTGAATTCGTCTTTACAGTAAGTACTGCAAAAACCATATGTTTTGTTTTTATACACAGCAGTATCTTTCATATCTGCTTCTGTGGGCATATTACAAATCGGGTCTACCGAATTGGCAAATTTTGTTTTTCCTGTAGTTGATTTTGAATTTGCCGTATGTTTTTTATGTTTTACTTTAGGAGTTTCCTGGGCACAAGCTATTAATGAAACAGACAATAATGCCGTTAAAATAATTTTTGATTTCATTTTATATATAAATTGAAATTAATAATAAGATTAAATGTAAATGGATTGATTTTAAACTAAATTCTTTGCTAATTTAAGCGCAGAAACAATCTGACTAAAAATTTAGTTTAAAATATAGTTTATGCTAAAGGAGGATGGAATATTCGAGAAAAATATTCTGAATTGTAAAAATTGATATTATCCGAATTTGAATTTTTTATTAAAATATCCAATTCATTTTTGTCTAAAAAGGAAAAAATTTCATTGGATAAGAAAACGTCTAATCCTCCAACTTTTATATTTTGATTATTATTGGACTGTTTTTCCGTTTTTGCCAGCTCTTTTTCAACAAAACATTTACCCTTACAGGTAGATTCTGGAATATTCCTGTTTTCGCAGAGATTTTTTACGATATAATCATAATTAATCGCATAATTGACCAATGGCAAAACAGGTCGTATTGCAATCGTAAAAATAATGAATATGGAAATGAAAAATTTCAACTATTGATTTTATCCTACAAATATACTACTGAAATTTATTTTTATAATTGATTTATGATGAAAGTCATTTGTAATTGTAAGCCTTGTCAAGGTTTAAAATCTTGACAAGACTACTAGATAAAAATTAAGTTTTGGCTAAAGCCGGATGAGATGATTATTAAAAAAAACGGGCTAAAGCCCGTTCCTATTGATATTTGTTTAGTAGAATTTTAAACACTATTAGAACCTCCAGCATCCATCTTCCCTCTTCCAACCTCATCAAAATTTCATCCTTTGGATTCTTACTGCATTTAAAATAGCCAATAATGCCACTCCCACATCTGCAAAAACGGCTTCCCACATGGTGGCTATCCCTCCAGCTCCAAGAATAAGAACTACAGCTTTTACGCCAAAAGCAAGGATAATATTCTGCCAAACTATTTTTTTAGTTTGCTTTCCGATATTGATGGCCATTGGGATTTTGCTCGGCATATCATCCTGAATCACCACATCTGATGTTTCAATAGTAGCATCACTTCCCAAACCTCCCATCGCAATTCCGACATCGCTTAAGGCAACAACCGGAGCATCATTTACGCCATCTCCTACAAAAGCGACGGTTTGATTTTTAGCTTTAATTTCTTTGACTTCATTCACTTTATCTTCAGGAAGCAGGTCACCATAAGCATTCTGAATTCCCAACTGATCGGCAACGTATTTTACCACAGAGGTCTTGTCGCCGCTCAGCATCGTGGTTTTTACTTTTAATAATTTTAATTTATTGATGGTTAACTGAGCATCAGGTTTCACAGAATCCGCAATAGTAAGATATCCGGCAAACTTTTTATCGTAGGCAACAGCGATTAAAGTATACACGATATTTTCAGGCTTAACATCGTAATTGATGTTGAATTTATCCATTAATTTGAAATTCCCGACCAACAATTCTTTTCCGTTAATTGTTGCTTTTAAACCATGACCGGCAATTTCTTCTACATTTTCCAACGCAACAGAATGGTCGATTTCCCCGACATATTCATGGATAGCAGTAGCAACAGGATGTGAACTTTTACTTTCTAAGGCATTAACTAATTTCAGAATTTCTTTTTTATCAAATTCAGATTTAAAATCAACTTCCTGCACTTTGAAAACACCTTCTGTCATGGTTCCGGTTTTATCCATTACTACATTCTGTACGTTTGCCAAGACATCCAAAAAATTACTCCCTTTAAATAAAATCCCGTTTCGACTTCCTGCTCCGATCCCTCCGAAATATCCCAGCGGAATAGAGATCACCAATGCACACGGACAGGAAATTACCAGGAAAATCAAAGCCCGGTACAGCCAATCTTTAAACTGATAGCTCTCAACAAAAAAGTAGGGCAATAAAGTAATTCCGACTGCAAGAAAAACAACAATCGGGGTGTAAATTTTTGCAAACTTTCTGATGAAAAGTTCCGTCGGAGCCTTTTGAGCTGTTGCATTCTGAACCAATTCTAAAATTTTGCTTAGTTTACTGTCTTTATAGGCGGTCGTTACCTCTACCTGGCTCACAGTATTCAGGTTGATCATTCCGGCTAAAACTATTTCTCCTTTTGTTTTGGTATCGGGTTTACTTTCCCCCGTTAATGCAGAAGTATTGAATGAAGCGGTTTCAGATAAAAGCTCTCCGTCCAAACCCAGCTTTTCACCGGATTTTAATTGAATAATTTCACCGATTTTTACCTTTTCTGCTTTTACGGTTTGTGGTTTTCCGTCTTTTAGAATCGTAACCTCATCGGGACGTTGGTCGAGTAAAGATTTGATATTACTTTTTGCCCTCGTTACTGCCATGGCCTGAAAAACTTCACCAACCGAGTAAAAAAGCATTACAGCAACACCTTCCGGATATTCACCAATTGCAAAAGCTCCGACTGTCGCGATTCCCATAAGGAAAAACTCAGAAAATACATCGCCATTGATGATGCTTTCATAAGCTTCTTTCAACACAGGCCATCCAACCGGAATATAAGCGATTAAATACCAAGCCAGACGAAGCCAGCCCGTAAACCAATACGGTTCTATATATTGATCTAAAATGATCCCCGTTAACAATAAAACAAAAGAAGCAATCGCAGGAAGAAACATCTGAAAAACAGACTTATTTCCTATATCATGAGAATGGTCGTGGTTGTGATCGTGACCTTCATGGCCATGATTATGTTCTTTTTTTGGTTTTGTGCTGCAACATTCTTCCATAACTTAAAATTTTAATCAAAATTAGAGTTAAACATCATGCAACACTATTGCAAACTTTCCAGACAGTTTTCACAAATTCCTTTGGCAAAAAGCCTTATTTCATCAATCCTGAAATTCGTCTGAATATTTTCTGGAAAAGAAATATTCTCTTTACAAGTTGTCTGTTTGCAGATTTTGCAGTAGAAATGGAGATGCCAGTCTTTATGGGTGGTTTCGTTACAACCATCATGGCAAAGCTTATATTTTGTCGTCGTATTTTCCTGGATACTGTGAACAATTCCTTTTTCTTCAAAGGTTTTTAATGTTCTGTAAATAGTAGTCCTATCGGCATTTTCAAAATGATTTTCAATTTCAGATAATGACAAAGCCGTTTCCTGAGAACTCAAAAAATCATACACCAAAATCCTCATACTGGTAGGTTTGGTGTTTTTATCTATTAATTTATTTTCGATATCTTTTTTCATGATTTGTAAGATTAATGTTCATGATCTCCTGAATTTGTAAGCTTTGCATTGATAAAAAATGCTCCCCTCGTTGCAATTCTGGCTCCCTGAGGTATAGATTTCACAGGAGTAATGGCGGTATAACCCATTTCGGATGTTCCTTTTACCACCTCCACTCTCTCAAAGTTAGTGGTTTTTTCGTTGTGTTTATCCGGTGATTTTTCGTTATGATGCTGTTCAGTTACAAGGAAAATATAATCCTTCCCATCCGAGCTTGTAATAGCGGTATTGGGAACAGCGGGCATCAGCTGATTATTTAAACTCACCACCGCTGTCGTATTCATTCCATCGATTAATCCGGTTTTATTTCCTTTTACTTTACAGTGAATCGGAATGGTTTTGCTTTGATTTTCAAAAGCGGTCCCGATACTGTAGACCTCAGCATCGTACTCTTCCACAGGATTATTCGTTAAGGTAAAATGAATTTTCTGTCCCACTTTTATTGAAGGTAAATCTTTTTCAAAAACTTGTAAATCGAGATGTAATGAACTATTATCGACAATTTCCGCAACAGGCGATGACACATCGATATAACTTCCGATCTGGAGCAAAATATTGCTGATGGTTCCACTGATCGGAGCCGTTACCACAAGACCAGACCTCAAATTACTGTTTGACACGCTTCCGGGACTGATTCCCATCATCTGAATTTGCCTTTGAAGGGAAGCTTTTTTGGTTCTTAATGTTTTTAATTCTGCTTCAGCGTTTTGTAGATTTTTTTTCGCTCCGGCATCATTGTCGAATAATTCTCTTTGCCGTCTGTATTCCTGTTCTGCAAAGGTAATTCTGCTTCCTGTTGTTAAATACTCTTCCTGCAGCTGAATAAATTCCGGATTGGCAATTGTGGCTATTACCTGGTCTTTTCTTACATAATCTCCTACCTGAACATTCAATGTTTTGATAACGCCTCCGTACAAAGAAGTTGCGTTGGCCTTATTGTTATTGGGAACACTTAGTGCTCCATTGGCCTTAATCGTGGCAGTCAATTCTTTCATTTCAATCTGCCCCAGCGAAACACCGATGGCATTCATCTGATCTTCTGTCAACGAGGCTAATTCAGAACTTTCATTTTCGGAATGTCCTTCTGTTTGTTCTTTCTTTTCCTCCGTTTTTTCAGTCTTCTTACAACTTGAAAGAAAAAAGGATAAAAGAATGATTATGATGATATTTGATTTTAACTTCATTTTATTGATTGATTAAAGAGTTGATGTTGATAACCGTCTGATTGACCTGCTGGATAGACTGCAGATATTTCAGTTCGATATCCGTTGCGGTCTGTAAAGCAAACAGATATTCCACATAAGAAATTTCTCCTGTTTTATAGCCTAATTGGGCTGCTTTCACAATTCTTTTCGCATTCGGAACTGCCTGATTCAGATAATATTGATATTGCTGAAAATCCTGCTGATACTGATTCAACGAATTTTCCAGTTGAGCTTCCAATTGTTGCTGCTGAAACTTCGCATTATTTTCTTCCATCTGCTTCTGATATTCCAAAGATTTTATCCTTGCCTTTGTAGCTCCAAACGTAAGAGGAATCGCCACTCCAACGGTTACGGAATTGAATCTGTTTCCTGCTCCGAAATATTTTTCCTGCCCATTCAAAGCATGAAAACCGATCAACGACTGATTCGTATATCCGATGCTGAAATCTGGCAGGCCCTGGGCTTTTTCAACATTTTTGTTCTTTTCCAGCACTTCCATATTCTGCTTAAAAATCTGAATGGAAGGATGATTGGCAACCGTTGTGCTATCCAAAAGATATTCAGCTTTTAAAGGTTCGTAATTCTGCGAAGCCGGAATGGTAAATTCTTCATCAATATCTATTAAAACCTTTAAATTTTTGTATGCGTTGTTTAGATATACCGTATTCTGCTGAAGCAATAAATTAATTTCTCCTTTTTGCGTTTCAGCCGTATTGATTTCAATCTTTTTTATATCTCCGGCTTTAAATCTTACACTTGCAATCCTGATGAAATCCCCATACAAACTATCCAGATATTGAAGTTTTGTCTGGTTATATTCTAAATATTCAATCTGATAAAAATAACTACGGATCTGTTTTATCAATTCATTTTCCGTTAATTTTTTTTCAAGCTTTTTGATTTTAATTTCTTCCTGAATGAGTTCTTTTCTTGCTTTGAACAAAGTAGGAAACGGAATGCTTTGGGAAATCGCAAAAGACTGATCAAATTTCGGACTGTTGTACTGCCCGAGCTGTGCGCTGAAATCCAGCTTCGGAAGTTCCTTAGCCGTTGGTTTTAAAGCTTCCGAAGATTGGATACTCAGGTCTTTTGCTTTTATCGACGGATTATTTTTCTGCATTAATTCTATGGCTTCATTCAAAGAAATTTCTCTTGAATTCTGTGCTTTAACATTTTGACTTAAGCATAAAAATCCTATTAAAACAATGACAGCCAAAGGCTTTCCGGAAAATTTATTTTTAAAATTAATTTTAGAATTAAAAATAATATACAGCATCGGCAGCACAAACAAAGTAAGGAAAGTCGCCGAAATCAAACCGCCGATAACTACCGTTGCCAAAGGCTTCTGAACTTCCGCACCGGCACTCGTGCTTACTGCCATTGGTAGAAACCCGAAAGAAGCTACTGTGGCAGTCATTAAAACCGGTCTCAGTCTTGTTTTAGTACCTTCCATTACCCTTTTTAACACATCGGAAATACCTTCTTTTTCTAATTGGTTGAACGTCCCAATGAGCACAATACCATTAAGAACCGCTACTCCGAATAATGCAATGAACCCAACTCCTGCACTGATGCTGAAAAGCATTCCCCTTAACAAAAGAGCAAATATCCCTCCGATAGCACTCATCGGAATTGCCGTAAATATTAAAGCTGCCTGCTTAATCGAATGAAAAGTAAAATACAACAACATGAAAATCAACAGCAACGAAACCGGAACCGCAATCATTAACCTTTGGCTGGCTTCTTTCAGGTTTTCAAACTGGCCTCCGTAAGTAAAATAATACCCGGACGGAAGTTTTACTTCTTTTTCCAGTTTTTGCTGAATATCTTTCACAACACTTTCTACGTCTCTTCCTTTTACATTAAAACCAATGACAATCCTTCGTTTTCCGGCTTCCCGACTGATTTGTGCGGGTCCGAGCTTATACTCAATATTGGCAATCTGCGAAAGCGGAACCTGAGTTCCTGTATTGGTAGGAATCATCAGATTGCTTACATCATTAATGTCTGTTCTGTAAAGACTGTCAAGCCTTACTACAAGATCAAAACGTCTTTCATTTTCGAAAATCTGCCCTGCTGACTTGCCTGCAAATGCTGTACTTAAAACATCATTCACATCTTCAACGTTCAGTCCATAATTTGCGATTCTCGTTCTGTCATATGTTACATTTATTTGCGGAAGTCCGCCCACTCTTTCCACCTGTGGAGATGTTGCTCCTTCAACATTCTGAATTATTTTACTCACCTTATCTGCATAGATAGAAAGTGTATCCATATTTTCCCCGAAAATTTTTATGGCTACATCCTGTCGAATTCCGGTCATCAGCTCATTGAAGCGCATCTGGATTGGCTGGTTGGCTTCAAAAAAGACTCCGGGAATTACTTCCAATTTTTCTAGCATTTCTTCCGATAATTCCGCGTAAGACTTTTTGGATTTCCATTCATTTTGAGGTTTTAAAACAATGATTAAATCACTGGCTTCCGGCGGCATCGGATCCGTAGGAACTTCGGCAGAACCTGTTTTTCCGACTACCATTTTCACCTCATCAAATTGCTTGATAATCCGTGAAGCCTGCATGGATGTTTCGATACTCTGGCTCAAAGAACTTCCTTGCGGTAAAATACAATGAAATGCAAAATCTCCTTCCTGCAGCTGAGGGATAAATTCGTCTCCCATTCTATTAAAAATCAACACTGAAATAGAGAACAAAACAACTGTAACACCAACAATTATATATTTAATTTTAATCGCTTTCTGTAATAAAGGCTGATAAATTTTCTGAAGCCTGTTCATCAATTTATTAGAAAAATTCTCTTTATGTAAAGTCTTTTTTGAAAGGAAAAGTGCGCACATCATCGGAATGTAAGTCAAAGAAAGGATCAAAGCCCCGAGAATGGCAAAACCAACTGTTTTGGCCATTGGAGAAAACATTTTCCCTTCAATTCCGGCTAAAGTGAGGATAGGAATGTAAACAATTAAAATAATAATTTCACCAAAAGCCGCGCTTCCACGGATTTTTGAAGCCGATAAAAAAACTTCCTCATCCATTTCGCTCTGCGTGAGTTTCTGCATAGATTTTCTCAGTCCTAAATGATGCAGCGTTGCTTCAACGATAATCACTGCTCCGTCGACAATCAGTCCAAAATCGATCGCACCGAGGCTCATTAAGTTTGCGCTCACTCCGAAAACATTCATCATTCCCAATGCAAACAGGAGAGATAAAGGAATGGCAGAAGCTACAATTAGCCCCGCTCTGAAATTCCCTAGAAATAAGACTAAAACGAAGATGACAATTAATGCTCCTTCAATTAAGTTTTTCTCAACCGTTCCGATCGCTCTATTTACAAGATCTGTCCGGTCTAAGAACGGTTCTATAACAATATCTTCAGGAAGAGATTTCTGAATGGTAGGAATTTTTTCTTTGATTCTTTTTACAACATCATTGCTGTTTGCTCCTTTCAGCATCATCACAACTCCGCCCATGGCATCGGTTTGCCCGTTGTACGTCATTGCCCCATATCTGGTGGCATGCCCGAAACGGACATCCGCAACATCTTTAATGAAAATTGGAACAGCCCCGGAATTTTTCACGGCAATATTTTTTACATCTTCTATGGAAGTTGCCAATCCGATTCCGCGGATGAAATAGGCATTGGGTTTTTTATCGATATAAGCTCCTCCGGTATTTTGATTATTTTTTTCAAGCGCTAAAAAAATGTCTGAAACACTTACTCCCATTGCCTTCAATTGATTGGGGTTGACGGCTACTTCATATTGTTTCAATTCCCCTCCAAAACTATTAACCTCTGCGACTCCTTCGGTTCCATTTAATTGTCTCGCAACAATCCAGTCCTGCATCGTGCGAAGATCTTTAGCATCGTACTTTTTTTCGCTTTCTTTTTTAGGATGTAAAATATACTGGTAAACTTCTCCAAGACCTGTACTCACAGGAGCCAATTCGGGAGTTCCGATTCCTTTGGGGACATTTTCTTCGGCCTGCTTTAATCTTTCATTGATTAATTGACGGGCAAAATACACATCCACCTTATCTTTAAACACAACTGTAATCACCGACAATCCGAAGCGTGAAATACTTCTCGTTTCTTCAATATCCGGAACGGTGGCAATACTTTGCTCGATAGGAAAGGTTACCAGCTGTTCCACTTCCTGCCCTGCCAATGTAGGACAAACGGTAATAATCTGCACCTGATTGTTGGTAATATCAGGGACAGCATCAATGGGAAGCTTCGTGGCACTCCAGATTCCCCAAATGACGAGTAACAAAGTCATTATACCGATAACGATTTTGTTTTTAATACTGAATTTTATGATTTTATCTAACAAATTGAGATTTAATTTGTGATTGCCTGTTTTTTGACGTAAAGGACGAAGATTTTTCTTTGACAACTATCGCTTTTAAGATCACAAAGACGTTCTACTTAACAAAGATGTAAAGACAAGCAATCTGTTTGATTTTTATTTAAATACACCTGCATTTCATTCAAAAAAATGAGATACAAAAATATCATGAAGACCTCTGCAACACTATTGCAAAGTTTCATGGAATACTTAAAAATCAATCATTAAATCTTAGGAGGCTGCCAGATATGATCGTAAACCTGGTAAGCGAAATTATTCTTCTGAAAAAGAATTTTCTTGGAAAAATAGGATCGAATCTGCTCGGGAATCTTGATTAAAGGCTCCATTTTAAATGCTGTAACCGTAATCTGACAGCAATTGCAAATACAAAGCGGCGAACAGATATCACCTTTGTCTTTGGAATGAGATTCTTCTATATTTAGAGATAAATTTACTTTATCCGGACTGGTTTGTTTGTGCAAATCCTCGCAAGGCATTAATGCTAATGCCATGAAATAAAATGCTAAAACCAGTCTAAATAAACTCATCTCGACAAAGGTAGATATTTTTTTAAAATGAAATCTGATATTATATATTTTTAACTTTAAACAAAAAAGCCACCGCAAAACGATGGCTCCCTTTTCAGAATTTAAAAAACTATTACTATAAATTCGGATTATTCTCAATCTCCTTCTGCGGAATTGAAAACAAATAATATCTGCTGTTCGGAACAAACGCCGACTGATCCGGGAATGCAAAAATCGTGTGGCCTCTTCCGTTCACTATTTTTACAATTCCGTCTGGAGTAGTGATCTGTACCTGAATGGGCTGTCCATTGGTATTGGTGAAAGGTTTTCTCACCACTGTTCCCTGCGTTCTGATAATGTCTGATAACGAAAATCCTTCACCGAACAATTCTTTTCTTCTTTCAATTAAAACTTCTTTAATCACATCATTCTGAGCCAAAGATCCATTATACGGGTTAGCATTTCTTGCCGATTTCAATTGATTTAAAACGGTGACAGCGTTCGTCACATTTCCGTTTCTGGCTTCGGCTTCGGCTTCAATTAAGTACATTTCGGCAGCCCTCATGTAAACGATATCGGCAATTAAATTAGCCTTAAATTTAAACTTAGCATATCTCAAAAGCCCTTCCCTTCCAGGATTTCCATCCCATGAAAACAGAGAATAACGGATATCATTGGTATCAAATAAATCTTTAAAATAAGGATCTGCCATGAAGCTGTAATAATAACTTCCTGAAGACGAAACATCTAAAAAGTGAAACGCATAACTCTCACCCGACTGTTCCTGCGTTTGTCCGTGTCCCCAAATCCATTCTCCGTTGCCGATGTCGTTGAACCCTTCTTTGTATTTTTCAGGAGCCATCAAAGCATAGCCGTTTCTTGCAATTTTTGCGGAAGCTGCTGCTTTTGTCCAATCTCCCGTATTTAAATAAGCTCTTGCCAATAAGCCATTTACAACTGACCTATCGATTTTATCCTTATTATTTCTTGAATAATTTTGAAGCAGGTTATCTGCATCCGTTAAATCACTTGTAATTAAAGTATAAATTTCTTCGAGACTTGCTTTTTTCTTTCCGACAGAACTTGTGGTGGTTGGTTCTGTGTAAATTGGAGCCGTTAAAGCCGTTTTGTCCTTCAAATAACTGAATTGATAGAAGCTCGCCAGATTCAGATAACAAAATGCTCTCAACGCTTTTGCCTGACCTTTCACTTGATTTTTCTTTTCCTGACTTCCTTCCACTCCATCGATTCTGGAAATCACATTATTCATATTATTGATTGTTGAATACAATAAACTCCAGATAAAAAGCGGGCGGCTTCCTGTGTTATTCACCAAATCTGTAAAAGCGTAGGCGCCGGGAAATCCATATTTATTGGTTAAAACCGCAACATCACTTCCCATAGCATCACTTGTTCTCAACACCGTTGAATACCCGATATTTGCGTAAGTTGTTCCGTCATCATTGAACTTCGCCCAAGTTCCGTTGATTACCGTTTCTGCGCTTTCTGCCGTTTTGAAAACCTCCTCTTCATTCGCCTGATTGGTTGGAGCGGTTTCAAGATCATTTTCACAGCTGATGAAAGATAACGCTGTGATGACTGCAAAAGATAAATATTTTAATTTTTTCATTGTTTTCAATTTAAATGTTAAAGAGTTGCC
>CBFGVN010000017.1:0-19681 GCA_965651845.1 uncultured Chryseobacterium sp.
TTTTCCGAGCCATTATTTCACATCCTTATAATAAACAAATCCTTGCTTCCCATCCTTTTTGATTTGAACTTTATACCATGAGCCTTGCTTTGAAAGCTGAACTAATTTCGTATTCTTCGGAACCGTCGCTATTATTTTAGATTTTAATGAAGGCTTTGCATAAATATTAGTTGTGGCAGTTCCTGCAATGTATCTGCTATTGGTATTGACATTTATTTCATTGATGAAAACAGAAGGAGCTTTAGCTTTATTCGATTTACTTTTCTTAGAGCTTGTGGATTTAAAATTGTCAGATTCCGAAGCTTTTGATTTTTTAGGTGCTCTTTTTTTTGTAGAACGACCAGATGAACCTCCGTCACAAACTCCGCAGGTCCCACCTCCGCTGCAATGTCCACAACGAGAACAGTTCTTACAAGCTGAGCAATAAGCCGAGCCTGTGCATCTTCCGTCGTGCCCCACATTGTCATTGGCTTTAAAACAGGAGTTTAAAAAAAATAAACTGAGTGTAATTATGATGAATGGTATTAGTTTTTTCATGATTAATGATAATTTTCCAAAGTTTGATGAAGCTGATTCCTGAAATTATAAATCTCATCAAGATTGTTCAGCAGGACTTTTTCTCCGGATTCCTTTCCGTTGTGGAAGGTTTCCAGATATTTGTTTGAGGTATTAAAATGCAGTCTGCAAAGTGGCTTTCTGTTGTTGTCATCCAATAAAACCCCGAAGTATGAAAGCGTATCTCTGTAGGCAATCCTGGATGAAGGAATCTTCTCTCTCAAAATGGCTTTTACAATCTGGAAGCCTTCCAGTTCTTCCTCTGTGGTGACAATTTTGGAATCGTTGTTTTCGTCGATTGGCTGAGAATTCTTTAGATCATCTTCCCTTTTTTCGATCTGTTCATTAATACTCAATGCAGATTTTAACCTGAAACTAATTGATTCGTTGATGGAAGTTGCCAATGCCTTTTTGGCGTATTCTTTAAAAGAAACCATTCTGTTGGCCGTTAAAGGTTTTTCAAAAAAGCGGTTTACTAGAAGCTTCACCAATTCATCCGAAGGATTTTCGATTTCCTTTTCAAATTCTTTTCGAATGGCTTTGATGTATTTTAATGCTTCTGCCGAATCCAGAATACTTTCAAGATTGTAATCTTTTTTTGTGAAACTTTCAGGTCTTCAATATTAATGGTAAAAAAAGGTTTTTCATCCATAATATTCGGCTTCTCAAGATCGGTGTAAAAATTATAAACAATCCCGTTGGTAAGAACCCCGAATCTTGTTTTGGAAACGTGATAATATCTGTGAAGCTGCGAATTGTGGGCGTCAGCACTTTCTTTCCAATGTTTGCATTCTATGATGAAAATCGGCTCATCATTATTCCTGATTACATAATCTACCTTTTCCCCTTTTTTGGTTCCGATGTCGCAAATATGTTCGGGAACAACCTCTGTCGGATTGAAAATATCATAGCCTAAAATTTGAATAAAGGGCATGACAAAAGCGTTCTTCGTTGCTTCTTCGGTTCCGATTTGTTCTTTTAAGCCAACTACTTTTTGGTGTAGCTGCTCAAGTTTTATTTTAAGATCCATGAGTTTAGTTTTTAGGGGTTTCATCAATGATTTCTGCAGTTGGAGCAATCGATTTTACTGTAGAAATAGCATTTTCCATTGAGGATTTTGTTGTGTAGTATTGACTTTTCCCAACAATTTCCCCATTTCTTGCTTTTAAAACGAAATAATGTTTTTCATTTACCGCAGTTCTTCTGTCGTATCGGGAATCATCCTGAGAGTTGATTCTCACCGATTCTATTCCTTTGTGACAAGACGCTTTTTGAACATAACCTTCGCTCATTAAAATAATGTCGTTTCCTTTTTTTAAATTAAACTGATATTCTTTATTGATTCTTTGAGTAATAATAAATTTTCCCATGATTACTGTTTTTATTTAGCTAGTGTGACACTCGTTTGAACATGTCTTGCATCCATTCGACTGAGAATAGTCCTTTTTAGCTTCCTTCACAGCATCTTTGCATGAAGAAAATTGACCTAAGTATTTTCTGTTTTCATTAGTAGGTAAATATTTACAATCTTCATGGTGTACTTCATGATCTCCATTGCTTTGTGCCTTTTTGTTTACATAATATTTTTTCATAGTAAAAAATTTTAATTGATTTAACACTTCAAAAATATGAGCATTAATTCCCGTCTCCTTACGGAAAACCGTAAAAGCAAAATTTTTAATAAAAAAAACCTCTCAGAAATACTGAAAGGTCATTAGTTTTTAAAAGATGTAATACATTAAATGATACCAATGTCTTTACACATTACGATCATCTCGATATTGTTTTTGGCATTTAAATTTTCGCGCAGTTCGTTTAATCTTTTTTCTATAGCACTTTTGCTATCCGGAGTGATATTGTTTTTCTTGAAATATTCTTCTATCTGGTTTTGTTTCCAGCCTTTTGCAAGAAGTTCTATTAATGTAATATCATACTCTGTAAACTCGAAAGATGTATTTCTGATGGAGTTTAAAATCTCTTGCGGAATAACAGTCTCATTCTTCAAGACTTTCTTGATGGTATTTTTAAGATCTTTACCATCATTTCTTCCTTTGCTTACAAAGCCATTAATTTCCTGAACCTTAAAAAGATCATCAATCACTTTTGGTCTTTTTTCAATGGAAAAAGCAATCACCTTCAAATTGGGTTGAATTTTTCTGGCCTCCGTTATCAGTTCCTGCCCGGAATTTATTTTTTGAACGATATGATCTTTATCAAAAGATAAATCTGTAATTAATAGATCATAAGGAACCTGGTCTGCTGCTGTCTTGATTTTTTGCAGCGCATCATCGCAATAACTTACAAAATCATAATTCTGAATCTGTAATTCTGAAAGAGTATTTACAACTCCTAAATTTCTGACTTCGTGATCTTCGACTATAAGTGCTTTTTTAAACATACTTTAAATGTATTGGAATAGTTATTTGAATAATTAATCCTCCCGTAGGATTTTTTTCAAAAGTAATATCTCCTCCAATGGAATCAATACGGTTTTCCGTATTATGAATCCCGGCTCCTTTTTGTTGGCTTATATTGTTTATCCCTACGCCGTTGTCAGTATATTTTATTTTTAAAGAGTCACTATCTTTTTCAAACTTTACAGAAGCTAATTTTGCCTGACTGTGTTTTTTCATATTTACTAAGATTTCTCTTACAATATAATACAGCTCAAGCTGAACATTATAAGATACATTTTCCCAAATATTTTCTTTATAGCCGACGGGTAAAACTACTTGTTCTTGTGAAGAATAAGATTTAATCATATTGATGAAACGCAGAGAAAAATCTTCTTCCCGAATATTTTCATGAGAAATATCTCTGGATTCTTCGTACATTTTTTCAATATCATTCAGGATTCTGGTTTTATCCACTTCTGGATTGTTTTGAACATCTATCATCATGTGATAAAGTCCGTTAGCCACCACATCATGAACTTTTTTAGACATTTTAAGCTGAGTGTTTTTTACTTCGAGTTCTTTTTCTTGTTCGAGACCTTTTTTTCTTTTTTTGTACCAGAAGAAACCTGTGATTAGTATAAGTGATAAAGCAATTAATCCAAAATTTCGCTGTACTATTTTTATTTCATTTTCTGCATCTTGACGTTTTAGGATTTGATTTTCCGCGTTTTTTTGTTCTACATCATATCTTATAAAAGCAAATTGGTTTTTTGCTTTATTCCTTGCAGTTTGAAGACTATCATTTATAGAATTAAATTTTATAAAATATTCTAAATAATGCTTAGGGTCAAGAGGAATAATTTTTTGCAATGCTTCTAGTTGATCATCCGGACTTTTATTTTGAAGAGCTTTGTCTAACATCATTTTTGAATACTTTAACGAAGCGATTTTATCTTTATTAAAAAAATAATCAGCTAGTGTAGCGTAGCTGGAATTCATACCCATGCCATTACTTTGCCGTTCTCTTATTTCCAAGGCCTTCAATAATTCAGGTAATGGATCATAATTTTTATCTTCCAAAAATTTTGCTTTTGCAAGGTTATTTAATGCTCTTGCATAGTTGGTATCAACTTTAGCTTGTAGTGCTTTCTGTAAATAATTTTTTGCATTTGTAAAATCTTTTTTTCTTATTAAAACATCACCAATATTATTATAATATACAAGTTTACTTTCTTCTACATTTACATATTTTAATGCTTCATTGTAATATGATATTGAATTATCATAATCTTTTAAATTAGAAGATGAAATGCCTAAATTATTATAATTGGCAGCAAGAATAATTTTAACAATACTGTCTGTTTTTATTTCTTTTTTAATAAAATGATCAGCTTCCAATGATGTTTCAATTCCACCATAATAATCTCCTTTATCAGATTGAATTATGGCCATATTTACTAAAGCTCTTGCAACACCTAATGAATCTTTCTCTGTTAAAAAAGCATTCTTTGCTAAATTAAAATAATAAAAAGCTGAATCAGAAACTTTACTTTTTTGATATTCTTTAGCTTTTTTGAAATATGAATTTGTAGTCAATGCTTGCGTTGATAATTCTTTTTTTTCTTTTTTACAGGAAAATAAGACTATCAACATCATAGTTAATAATGAGTATTTCATAAAATTAGTTTTGAATGCAAGGTAAGAAAAAGGACAGATTGTACAATCTGTCCCTTAATTATTATGGATTAGGAGGTGTAAATGGAGGAGGTGTTTGCCCTGTATTTCCTCCTGTTCCACCATCTCCTGTTCCCGGATCCAATCCTTCTCCCGGATCAGATAATTGAACAGTTACTTGCCCGTCATTATTATTACATGATGTATTTGCACTATTGTGTCCGAATGCTATTCCCAATAGCATCAATATTAATTGTAACATTGTTTTAAAAATTTTAAGATTTTGAAATTGTTTTTCTTCCTCTCACGAAGTATTTATCGCGAGCTGTACACATTAAAATTTCGAAGCGCTTCTTAAATTTTTGGGAAGTGAGCCATCAAAAACGGAAGAGAAACATCTGCTTCCCAACCCGAAGTTTTACCTCCGTTTTATCTGGTGATTTTGAAATCAGGTTTTTGATTTTCTTTTTTATTTTTTTGTTTGTCCCCTGATCTCGATTACAAAATTGCAGCAAAAACTAAAGGAAGGGTTAGTAGGATTTTAGTAAGATTTTGGAAATTTTATATCGTTGGTTTTTACGGGTTTCCGTAATTTTTTTTGTTGAAAACTTCTTATTTTTCCAAATAATTACTAAGATCATGATAGAAAATTTACAAGAGAAAAAAAAGTTGCTTCAAGAAGTATATTTAAAGGCAAAGGATGATAGTTCAGAAACATCAATTAGTGGTGTTTATAAATATTTAGAAAGAGTATTTTTAGATGAGTTTAGATTTCCTTTAAACTATAGGACAATGTTAGGATATCATGAAGAGATTGTTGACAATGATAAATACAAAAAAATAAAACCACCAATACTAAATTTATACAGTAATTATTTAGGATTTGAAAATTTTAATGATTATAAAAAACAAAGGCAAATAAATTATAAGGAAGAGAATGAGGATACGGAAGTAAATGTAACAGTGAAAAAAGGAAATTCATTATCAGAAACAATGTCAAACATTATGATAGTGATAAAAAATCAACCAATTTTCAATATTCCCCAACTAGCAAAAAATGGAATGGGTATTGGAGCATTAGTTTTGACATTAGTTGCAGGATTAGCTTATGGGGGGCATCCTGAAATGTTTGAAAAGCAGAGGTGTATGTATTGGGATGGAGATGAATATAAATTAACCTCATGTAATGATAAAAACCCAAAACATCAATTATTACCACTTGATACGGTTAAACTAAAATATTTTAAGAAAATTACACGACCCGATACATTAACCGTAGATAACGGTGTTGGAAATTCTTGGTATACAAAATATGATAATAAAGTGGAGTTTTTTAAAATGGATGGAATAAACCCAGATAATGGGAAAAGTTTAAAAAATGCAACAGAACATATGATTATAAAATATGCTGGATTTAATGCCGAATTAGATTCACAATAATTTAAAATTCAATTAAAACAATTCACCTAATATTCCTTTAATTTCGTTCTTTTTAAGATGAATAAAGGAATATTCTCATTTTTACTGTTTGCATTTTCTTTGTGTTGGGCTCAGCAAAGGCCCGTGCAGATTGCTTTTCTGTCGGATGTGCATTTTCAGGATTTGTACGGAAGCTTTTCGGATCATGATTTTAAAGGAATTATCAATCCCAAAACCGGAAAGCCAACCATTATGAGAACAATGGATTCTCAATTGCATTCGACCAGAATTTTTAATGAAAATTATTTTGCTTTCCTCAAAGCGTTGGATGATATTGCTGCAAAGGGAATTAAAATTGTAGCCATGCCCGGCGATTTTTCGGATGACGGACAGGCGTACAATATTCGCGGATTACACAAAATTTTAGAAAAATATCATACAAAATACGGGATCGATTTTTACATCACAACAGGAAATCATGATCCGGTTGGTCCGTTCCGGCAGGATGCAGGAAAGGATGATTTCCTCGGACAGGACGGAAAGTCGCTGGGAATTTACAGCAAAGAAGATATCGGGAAAGTCAGCAATAAAATTATTACTAAAGACATTGCTGAATCAGGTTATTTGGAAATTTTAGATGAATTAAAAGACTTTGGTTTTTATCCTAAAAAAGGAAATTTGTTTTGGAGTACGCCTTTCAATTTTCAGACTGTTAAAAATTATTCTTACGAGAAAGCATTACAAAATGCTGATTATTCCAAAAGGATGTATGAAGTGGAAAAAGGTTTTTCTGTGCCGGATTTAAGTTATGTTGTTGAACCTGTAAAAGGAGTTTGGATGATTGCCATCGATGGAAATACCTACATTCCGAAAAATTTACATGAAAATCCAAATAATCCTTCCAATTATAAAGGAGCAAGCATCGGTTACAATAATGTTCTCACCCACAAAAAACATTTGATCGATTGGGTGAAAAAAATCACGCAGGAAGCCAAATTGAACGGAAAAACTGTTATTGCATTTACCCATTACCCAATGATTGATTTCAATGATGGAGCTACAAAAGAAATTGAAAATTTGTTAGGAATAAAAAAATGGCAGCTGGAAAGAGTTCCCGAAGAGGAAGTGGCAAAAGCCTTTGCTGAAGCCGGATTGCAGATTCATTTTGCAGGACATATGCACATTAATGACACGGGAATCAGAAATTTCGGCGACAAAATGCTGGTTAATGTCCAGGTTCCTTCGCTGGCAGCTTACCTTCCGGCGTACAAAATTTTAACGATAAAGTCTTCCGATAAGATGGAAGTTGAGACGGAAGTTTTAAATGATGTTCCGAATTTTGATGAATTATTTCCACTTTACGGAAAAGAATATGAAGCTTTAAAAAAAGAAAGAAATAAAATCCTTTGGAATAAAGATATTTTACAGTCAAAAACGTATCATGATTTTATGCTGTTTCATTTGAAAGAATTGGTTCGTTTGAGAATGATTCCGGGTGATTGGCCGAAAGATTTCGTTGAAGAAACAAACAGCCTGACTGGCGAGGATTTGTTATTATTAATTCAAAATAAAAATCAACTGAAACAAAAGGGAATTGATTCAGAAAAGTTTAAGGACTGGACTTTTAAAGACCTGCTTTTGGATGTATATAAATTCCAGTCTGCAGATGAGTTGGCAAAAAAAGATATCTCCAAAGAAAGATTGCAGCAATATCAGATATTGGAAAAAATATTTCAGGAAAATCAATCGAGCGATCCATTTATTATAAAATTAAAATCTGTTTTTAAAATTCTTTCTTTGCTTTCAAACAGTGATCCGGCAGATCATTTTGAAATAGATTTAAAAAAACAGGAGGTCAAGAAATTGTAGTTTTTATTTACCACAGATTTCGTAGATTTTCACAGATATTTATGCTTTATTTTGTGCTTATTTGTGAAAAATTAATCGTATTTGTGTTTAAAAGAAAATCTACCAGATCCGCACGTGAGAACATTAAATAAAAATAAAATCAACAAGAAATTAAAAAACAGAAAAGACCATCAATATTCTGACAGCCTTCTCATATAAATCTAATCGTAAAAAATGTTCTATTTTCCGTTCACAGGGTTCTTTCTTTCATAGGTATTGTTGTCAAAACTAATTTTATAGTTTGACTTAAAAAGCTTGCTCGGCTGATAATAATCTGTTGTAATCACCTGTGCTCCGCTCTCCTTTGCTTTTTCAAACCTTGAGTAATCCTCTTTTCTTGCTTCCATCGTATCTGCATCGGCTCTGGTTCTGATAATGTAGCCCTGCCTTACCAATTCGGCAATTTTCGGACTTGGATCATTCATAAATAATACCGCAGATTCAGGCGTTCCCGGTGTTGAATTTGTAAAAACCATCCTTCCTTTCAAAGACGGATGATCTTTTATGTACAAATCCCTGTTTTCACTGTTGTTATCGAGAACAAAAAGAAATTTCCCTTTAGCATCTTTCACTTTCGGCCAGTTTTTGTTTAAAACCGCTTCATTCAATGTTTTGTAAGAACCGCGAATATCATCTGGAGTAATGATTTTATTTTTTCCTAAATATTTTTTCAGTTCATTATCGAGATCATCAAAAAGCTTTGAGGTATAATGTTCCGGTTCTGTTCCAAATCTGTTGGCCTTTCCGTCCTTAGGTTCAAGGGTGATGAAAACCGGGTCGTGATCAGGATGAGCATCAGACCATTTTTTCAGGTCTTTCAGGCAGTCTTCCAGGGTATAATACCAGGTTTGATAATCAATATCTGTAATATGGATCATTTTGTAGCCCGGCTTTTTCATTTTTCCTTCCGGATCGAAAGGTTGTGTTGTTTTTACCAGATCTAAAATTTTAGGATGCGCATATTTTCCGCCTTTGCTGTCTGCATATACATCAATTTCAAGGTTTCTTAATCCGAGATCCAGCTGCTGAGGTATCGGTATATGTTCGTATTGAATCCTCGGAAGAAAATTCATCGAATCTTTTTTGGATAAATAACTGTAAACTTCAGGAAGAATAGCCTTTTTATAAGAATTGTGCGAACCAATCACCTGAATTTCATTAATTTTTAAATCGTTCAGGTTTTGCGACTGCGACCAGAAAAGGTTTAATGAAGATAAATATAAACCTAGTACAACTGCCTTTTTCATTACTTCAATTTTTGTAACGACGAAATTAAGCACTCTTCTTTTCTGGCTGTTTATGTATTATGTTAAGTGTTTTTTAAGATTGTGTAAAGCCTTGAAAATGCCAATTTTTAAATAATTGATAATTAAACAATTAATATTTTCTCATTTAGGGATATTTATATTTTATTGACTTTAAGATAACACTCTGTTAAAACGATTTTGTGGTAGATCCTTTTACTTTGTATGCCGAAATAAAAACTAACGACGGGCTTAAAATGAAAACCACTGTTGCGGGAACAACAGCGGCTTTTTATTAAGCAATGTAACGTCTTGCAATTACTTTACTTAATGATATGTACCACAAAATTAATTTTTTTAAGTTTAAAAAGCTAATTCCTATAGCATTAATATTTCTGGTGGCCAACCAGGCTCAAGCTGAAGGATTTAGAACAAATTATCCTGTATTTTCTCAGGTGAAAGAAACGATCACCGGAACTGTAACAGATCAGGATGGCTCTGCAATAGAAGGGGCGAAAGTTACCGTTGTAGAGACCGGAGAAACAGCTACTACCGATGCATCGGGTAACTTTACGATTTCGGCAAATATCGGGCAGACCTTATCCATTTCGTATGAAGGATATAATGGGCAAAGTGTAAAAATTTCAGGAACATCAGTTTCTGTTAATTTAAAATCTAAAAAAGAAGCAGCATCTATTGAAGAAGTGACTTTAGTAGGGTATGGCTCTCAGAAAAAATCTGATTTAACGGGAGCGGTAAGCCAGCTGAAAGCAGAAAATTTCAAGGAAGGAATGAATATTTCCGTTGATAATTTAATGCAGGGGAAAGTAGCAGGTGTCCGTATTGTACAGACAAGCGGAGAGCCGGGAGCCGGTGTGAATGTTTCGATAAGGGGGATCGGTTCGATCAGAAGCGGAAGTACACCTTTGTTCGTTGTAGATGGCGTTCCGTTGAGCAATGATGCAGTTAGCGCTCAATCTCCGAATGTTGGCTTAGGAAATACATCAGCAAAAAATCCATTAAACTTTTTAAATACTAGTGACATCGAATCAATCACTGTATTAAAAGATGCTTCTGCAGCGGCCATTTATGGAGCGAGAGGCTCAAACGGTGTTGTTTTGGTGACAACAAAAAGAGGAAAGAAAGGAGAGCCGATGTTTACGTATGATACATACTTAGGTTTTTCTTCGGTGATTAAAAAATTAGATTTATTAACGGCTGATGAATACAGATCAGCGGGAATAAATAAAGCTTACGACCACGGTGGAAATACAGACTGGCAAGATGAAATCTACAGAAGCGCAGTGTCATCGAACCATTCGGTTTCATTCTCAAAATCTACTGATACCGGAAATTATTTTGCATCGATCTCCCACATGGATCAGGACGGAATTGTACTGAACAGTGGATTTAAAAGAACGACAGCTCGTTTGAATGCAGAAGAATCTTTCTTCGATAATAAAAGATTAAAGGTTAAACTAAATCTTACGGCGAGTGACATCAAAGAAACAGGAATTCCAAATGGTGGAAATGCAGGATCTGACGGGCAGGTAATCATCCACGCTTTGATGGCGAATCCTACACGTTCTGTATATGATGAGGACGGAAAGTATACCAACTTTAATATGAATGCTCACTATAATCCTTTGTATTTATTGAGTGTTTATAACGATAAGACCAATACCTTCAGAGTATTAGGAAATACGGAGGCTACACTGAGAATCCTACCGGGATTAAATTATAAATTCAATTTAGGGATCGATAAAACAATGTCGGAAAGGAATACAACCATGTATCCAAACGTTACCGACAGGACGCCAAAGGGTATGTATGTTCAGGCAAATCTCGATTCTTATAATGTGCTTTTGGAACATTATTTAACGTATGATTTTAATTTAAACAGACATAATTTCAGTGTATTAGGTGGGTTTTCCTACCAGAAATTCAAATCGACGGGAACTTATTTTGGGTTGAAAGATATTGCAGCTCAAGGTGCAGTTGCTCCGGAACTCAACCCTGGATATTCAGGAACTGCATTTATTCCGGGAGCGGGGTATGCTCAGGAAAATGAATTACAGTCGTATTTCGGAAGAGTCAATTATAATTTTGATAAAAAATATTTATTAACAGCCTCATTAAGAGCAGACGGTTCCACACGTTTTGGAAAGAACAACAAATACGGATATTTCCCTTCTATTGCAGTGGGCTGGACAATTTCTAATGAAAATTTCCTGAAAGATTCTCAATTCGTTAATGAACTAAAATTAAGAGGAAGCTGGGGACAGACAGGTAATCAGGAAGTTCCGAATAAGATTACACAGGCAAGTTCTTCACTGACGCAGGCTGCAGGATATTATTTATATGATAATTTGAACCTGATCAACGGGGTTTCGATCAACAGAACCGTAAATCCTGATCTGAAATGGGAGGTTGTGGAACAGACCAATATTGGAGCGAATTTCAGCTTATTGAAAAACAAATTGTACGGATCATTGGAGTATTATCACAAAACAACGAAAGATCCTATCTTGAATATTCCATCAAGACCATTAAGCCCGACAAGTACAGTCTGGAGAAATGTTGATGCACAGATCGTGAATAAAGGTTTTGAATTCTCTTTAGGCTCAGAAATTATCAAAAATGAAAATTTCACCTGGAATTTTGATGTAAACGGAGCCACCGTAAATAATATGGTGAAAGATCTTCCTGTTTCTGCAATTTATTCAGGGGAAGTTTCAGGACCTGGACTTTCCGGGGTAACGGCGAATATTTACAGAAACGGTTATGAAGCCGGATCTTTTTATATGTACAATTATTTGGGAGTTGATGCCAACGGAAAATACATCTATGAAGACGTAAATGCAGATGGAAGAATCGACCAGAATGACAGAAAAATCTTTGAAGGAGCAATTCCTAACTTCACTTTCGGGATCAATTCTTATATGAAATACAAAAAGTTTGATTTTTCGTTCTCTTTCATCGGACAAACGGGAGGTTATTTGGTGAATAATACGGCATTGGATTTAAATATCAACAACTTAGCTTCAGATAGAAACGTTTTGAAAAACTTCTATGATTCTGGAGCAAGCTTTACAAATCAGCCGCAGTTATCTTCTTTATATCTTGAAAAATCTGATTTTCTTCGTCTGAATAATGTAAGATTAGGATATACTTTCGATATCAATCAATTGAAATTTCTGAGAAGCATTAATCTTTATGTAAGCGCACAGAATTTATTTACCATTACCAGCTATACTGGTTACGATCCGCTTGTAGATACCAACAAACAGGTGGGAGGAAACCAGTCTCTGGGAATTGATTATACGACATATCCGTCTGCGAAAACTTTCATTTTGGGAGCAACTGTTAAATTTTAATTTAAGTTAAAAGAAATCATGAAATCTAAATTTTTAATAATTAATAAAATCGTTTTATCCTTTGCTGTACTGGCCTTAGTAGGGTGTACCAATCTGGATGAAAAAGTAATCGATGAGGTGCTGGGATCCGAAACGGGAGATCCGGAAGGCGCATTGGCAGCAGCTTACAGCCAGCTTGGTGAAGGAACTTTTGTAGACCATGGAAGTGTTTTCGCTTTGCAGGAATATTCTACCGATGAAGCGATCCTGCCAACAAGAGGAAGCGACTGGGGAGACGGTGGAAAATGGAGAGCTATGCACGAATTCACATGGGATTCTAATAGTGATGTAGTAAAAACAACGTGGAATCAGTTGAATTTTGGAATTACAAGATCTTTAAATGCTATCGCAAGTATTGAGAAAAGCAGCATCAGCAACAAAGCCTTATTTTTAGCTGAAGCAAAAGGTTTATTAGCTTACTATACATACACTACGATCGATCTTTTCGGGCAGGCTCCTTACAGGGATCCATCCAATATTAATGCGCCGATCCAGATTAGGAAAGCCGAAACTACAATTGATGATCTTATCAAAGAAGTAGAAGGGCTTATACCCAATTTGGCTGACATTAAAACTCAGAATACTCATGCGGGAAGATTTACAAAGCAGGCTGCCTATGCATTTTTGGCAGATATGTACCTGAACAGAGCTGTTTTGAAGAATAAAACGGCAAGTGATTTCAACTTTTTAGAGCAGGCGATTAATGGAGGAGGTACAGATATGGATAAAGTAATTGAATATTCTAATCTATTGATTAATAATCCAAATTTCAGCTTAGAATCTAATTATTTCCACAATTTTGATATCAATAATGATACAAGTAAGGAAATGATTTTTACGATCGTTCAGAAAAAAATTGCGAATTCGGATAAAGGTTCAGATAATGACCTGGCATATATGTCCATGGAAAGAATTCAGAAACCTTCACCCGATAACAGAGGAACAAACGCTAATTGTGTCACTCCGGAATTCTATTATTCATGGAACGGAAATCATGATGACCCCCGTTTCCAAAGAACCTATCAATATGAAGACGGGACATGGTTCAGAAATGACGGAACAGACGTAAGTGTGCCATCAACAAGTAAGGTGGAAGGAACAGGAAAGCCTTGGTTCCATTTCAACAGAGGATTGCAGGTTGGCCAACAATACGGTCCTAAAATTCTTGCCAACGGAAATTTTGATATGACCGCAGACGGAAGAATTAAAGTTTATAAATTATTCACAGAAAAAAATACGACTCTTGCGGCTGATTTTACCCCTGAGTTAAATTTCGATAATCCTTCGGAAGCTGTATTTACACAAGCTCAGATCAACAGAGGGGTAAGAAACTTCAAGTTTGAATTCGATCCTGGCTACGGAAACAACGGAACCAGTGGAATGGATGTTCCTTTGTACAGACTGGGAACAATTTACATGATGAGAGCTGAAGCGTATTTCAGAAGCGGAAATGTTGCCGCTGCCTTAACGGATGTGAATAAATTGAGAACAAGCAGAACAAATGATGCTTTACACGGCAATGCTCCCGGTGTTGCGCTTGCTTCTTTAGATGCAAATACATTATTCAGAGAATCCGGATTTGAATTGTATTGGGAAATGTACAGAAGAAAGGCAATGATCAGATTCAAAAAGTTTGATCTTCCGGGGACCGCAAAACCGGCTTCTCAACCTTACAGAAGAATTTTCCCGATTCCTCAGGCAACGCTTGATGCATCAAAAGAGTTCTCACAAAACCCAGGATATTAGTTTCTTCATATCAAAAAACAATTATTTTGCGTAAACAAGAAAGCGAAGAGAAAAAATCTCTTCGCTTTTATTTTTTTATAGATTGTATCAATAGGAATGGGCTTTAGCCCATTATAAAATGTATTAATCAATCTGGCTTTAGCCAAAATCTAAAAATGATTTTAAAATGCCGTCTCATTCAGCATTCCCAATTCACCGAAATGTTTTTTAAACTTCTGGATTTTCGGGCCTACCACAGCGCTGCAATACGGCTGTGTCGGATTTTCATTGTAATATCCTTGGTGATATTGCTCAGCTGGCCAGAATTTATCGAATTTCGTTAATTCTGTTACATACGTTCCCTGCCATCTTCCGGATTGTTTGGATACTTCGATCGCTTCTTCAGCTTTTGCTTTTTCGGCATCATCTTTATAATAGATCACAGAACGGTATTGTGTCCCGATGTCATTTCCCTGTCTGTTTAATTGGGTAGGATCATGAAGGAAAAAGAAAACATCCATCAGTTGCTCATAAGAGATAATTGCCGGATCATAAGTGATCTGCACCACTTCCGCATGACCGGTTTCTCCTGTGCAGACCTCCTCATATGTAGGATTATCCTTATGCCCTCCGGAGTATCCTGAAATAGCAGATTTTACTCCTTTCAGCATATTGAAGCAGCTTTCTACACACCAAAAGCATCCGCCTCCGAAAGTGATTTGTTCTAAATTATTGTTATCCATGTGTATTGATTATTGTATTTAAATATTTCTCGTTAAGGAATTGCAATGGAGAAAAAACTAATCAAAAATAGGGAAAAGTTTTTCAAATTATAATTAATCATATCTTTTAAAGGTAATTGTAATGATAGATGAGACAAATTGTTTACCTTAAATTAAACAACAGTCAATCTAAACGCAAAGTTTAATTTAAAATGCCAATATATTTAAGGGAGCAAAGAAAAATCAACAAGTTGATTTGATGAAGCTTATGCGTTAGCTTCGCGCAGCAAATTTATTTGCCTTTGCATCCTAAAATTACCATTTAAGAATAAAAATCTTTGCGTTTAAAACTGAAAACACACTACAAATTTGTGCTTATAAACTGTTAGTATTAGAAATGTCATGCTGAGCTTGTCGAAGCATCTCAATAAACTTATATTAAAAACAAAAAGCACCCAAAAAGGATGCTCAATATTATTTAAAATTAATTTCAATTATTTTTCCCAAACCAAAGCGCTTGCTCCCAAGATAGCAGCATCCGCCTCATCCAGTTCACTGAAAACCAATTTCACTTTATTTCTGAAAATAGGAAGAAGATTTCTTTCCATATAAAGTTTTGCAGGTTTTAAAATAAAATCTCCCGCTTTAATTACTCCTCCAAATAAAAGAATAGCTTCCGGGGAAGAGAACATCACAAAATTTGCTAATGCTTCTCCTAATTTCTGCCCTGTATATCTGAATACTTCAATGGCAATAGGATCGCCCTTTAAAGCACATTCATGAACTGTTTTAGAATTAATTTCCTCCTCAGGATATTGGTTAAGCATCGATTCCGGGAACTCTGCTCTCATTTTTTTTGCTGTGATGGCAATTCCTGTTGCTGAGGCGTAAGCTTCAAGGCTTCCTTCAGAGCCTGTGCTCCAGTGTTTTCTTCCTCCCGGCTTTACGATCGTGTGTCCCAGCTCTCCTGCGAATCCGTCATGCCCGTAAATTAACTTACCGCCAGCTACGATTCCGCTTCCTACACCTGTCCCTAACGTGATCATAATAAAATCCTTCATTCCGCGGGCTGCTCCGAAAAGCATTTCTCCAATTGCGGCTGCGTTGGCATCATTGGTTATGGTACAAGGCATATTAAATTTGGCTTCCATCATTTTACCAAACTCAACTACTCCTTTCCACGGTAGGTTGGGAGCCTGTTCTATCGTTCCTTTATAATAATTTCCGTTGGGAGCACCAACTCCTATTCCGTCGAAGTTCTTTTCTTTACCGTACTTCTCGATTAAAGGATGAACGTTTTCGTATAATGCATCGATAAAATCTTCTACTTTTTCGTAGGCATCTGTGCGAATGCTGCCCTTTTCAAGAACTTCACCACGGTGGTTTACAACTCCAAATTTAGTACTCGTTCCGCCTATGTCGATTCCTAGGGCAACGTTTTTTGATAAATCGATTAATGACATTTCTATTCTAAAATTCTAAAGGGTTAAAATTATAAAAAAGATTGTATTAATGGATTATTAACTAGATAATTATTGAATTTTTTTTTCAGACAGTTTTTACTGTTTTCTTTTTTCTCCTTCCCCACCAGATCATGAAGCCGGTTACTGGTAATGAGGCACATATGAGACTTACGATGAAAGCAATAATCTTTGTAGGAAGCCCTAAAATTGATCCGACGTGGATATCGTAGTTGGCTCCCACTGTTTTTTCGCCGAAATTTTTGTCTTTCATGTCGTGAGTATGAAGCAATTCACCGGAATTTTCATCGAAAATAAGGCTACTGCTTTTGTGGTAAGAATAAGATAAATGCTTTACATACACTTCAAAGTTTGGATGCTCGTGGTCATCCATATGCTCATGGCCAAGATCGATCGAGAAACCATAAGAATCCGGATATTTTGCTTTAACTGTATTGCTGATTTTATCTAAAGTTCCTTCAGTTCTTAGCTCAATCGGAGCTTTAGTTTTAATCATTGAGAAATCAGGATATTGTGTACTTCCTCCTGAAAAAATAAAATAAAATGCGGCCTGAACGGCAAAGAAGGCATAAAATAACCCTGTTAATGAAAATATTAAAGCAAAAATAGAAGCATAAAAACCTAGGACATTATGAAGATCATAATTTTTTCTCTTCCAGCTTTTTACATTTTCCCATTTGAAAGAAAAACGCTGTTTCCTGGCTGCTTTATTTTTAGGCCACCAAAGAATAATCCCTGAAATCAGCATGATTACAAATATAATCACCGGAATTCCGACAACATACGTTCCCCAATCTTGTTTTAAAAGAAAACTCCAGTGGATCATTTTCACGATCTGGAAGAACCCGTTTTTCTCGTCATAGGTTCTTAAAACTTTTCCGGTATAAGGATTAACGTAAGCTGCTTTATAAATCGGAAACTCATCAAAATAATTCCAGGCTTTGGGGTCGTGCTCGTACCAGTAGAAAAGATAAGACATCTTTTTATCAATCGGGATATTTACCCAATGAACGGGATATTTTTATTTCAGCTGTTCCACAAGTGCTCTTTCCTGAACCCGGATCGGAAGAACCTGCTTTTGCTCTATATTCTGTTCGTTGTGGTAGATAACATCTTTTCTTGTTATATTTTCAATTTCATCTTTGAAAACATATAAAGCTCCTGTAATGGAGATAATGAAGATCAAAAATCCAATACCGAGGCCAAACCATAAATGCAGTTTTCCGGTCCATTTCTTAAATGCACTTGGTTTTTTCTTATGGTGATGTTTTTTCTTCATGTTCTTCCTTAAGTTCGGCAAAGATAATGTTTTTTAGTTTTTATTTAGAATATTTATAAATTACCTGATTTGAAAACTGAAAATTTTTCATAAAGTTTGTCATCCTTGTCAAGGTTCAAAACCTTGACAAGGATTTAAAAATTTAAACAGATTTAATTAAAACTTATACTCCACCATAAACGTTCCTCTCATTCCCAAAGCATTCGTAAAATCTGCATCTCTTGCTCCCCACCAGGCAATGGCAGGCTGGTAGTTTTTGTTGAATAGATTTTCAATTCCTAAAGAAATTTTCCAATTTTTGGTAAGGTCATAACTTGATTTAAAGTTGAAAACCGTGTATTCAGGAACTCTTCCTTCCCCGTAAACGTATAATCCTTTTGCATTCGGCTCAAATCTATCCTGTTCGAAAGCATGAAGCATATCCAAACCAATTGAAAGTTTCTCGATTGGTCTTGCCTGTACATACGCCAATACTTTTGGTGCAGAAATTCTGCTGTTGTTTATTTTTGTTGAATAATCTCCGTCGTCTTTCGGTGAAGTGACTCCTTCCATCCAGCTGTAGCTTCCCCCGAAATTGATCCATCTTGCAGGTGTGAAATGTAGAAATCCTTCAACTCCGTAAACTATTTCCGGCGCTCTCTGTACGATAAAGGCATTGTTGACTCCCTGTGCATAAGAATAACCTAATTTGGAAGTGCTTACATAAGACGTGATTTCATAATTCACCCATTTTGCGATCTGGCCTGTAACTCCCAATTCATAATTGTTTACAATAATCGGTTTTGTTTCAATTCTGTCGATAGTACTTTCGGTTGCATCCCTTAACGTTCTTCCTAATTCATTAATTGAAAAAGATTGTGAAAAACTTCCGAAAATATTAACAAGAGAATTGATATTGTATCGTACACCGACATTTCCCACTAAGCTGTTGAAATCTAATTTTCCGCCTTTCACAAAAATACTGTTGGGGAAGGTTCCGTCATTTTTAATCCTTGGAAGCGTATTAAAATCGCTTACGTCCACTTTCATGTTTTCGTAACGGAAACCTCCTTTAATGGTTAACTTTTTGAATAAATCAATTTTAACCAAAGCAAAAGGAGCGATATTGGTCATGCTCATTTCAGGAGTCCAGAAACGTCCATCTTCAAGCTTCTGAGCCGTTTTATCATTTAAAACATCTAAACCGTAAATGACTTCAGCCTGAGAATTGGCCGCATTCCAAAGCTGAGTATCTAAATTTAACCTTGCGCCTCCCTTTTTAGAAACGATATTAGATTGCCCACCATTCAGGAAGGTATTGCTGTAGCCATAAACCGTTCTGAAATCCTGGTAATAGAGATTGATGTTCAAAGCAGTTCCTTTCCAAAGGTTTTTATTGTCGTAGGATAACTTATAATTATGGTTTCTGGGAGTTCCTTGTGGAGTGGTTTCCAGTCCGTTTCCAACACCTTGCCCAATGGTCGGAGTAATTCCGTATTTCCCGTTTACTAAGCCTAAATTAAGATCAGATTTTGATGCATATCCTATGTAAGAAACCTCAATCCTTTGATTATCATTAATGTTATAGCCTAATTTCAACATTCCGTTGTAGTTATTCATTTTGGCAGTACTGTAGGTAGGGCTTAAATTCACACCATCTGCATCTTTCATATAACCTGTTCTTTCATAGGCAAATGAAGCTACATAATCAAAATTCTTCGTGATCTTTCCGGAAAGCAGCTGGCTTGCTCTGAAACCTAATGTTCCGCCGTAAGGCTGTCCTGTAATACCAACCTGAGAAATCCCTGAGATTTTTTTATCAGAATTGCTTTTTCTTGTAATATAATTAATGATTCCTCCGTCTGCACCGTTACCATAGATCG
>CBFGVN010000018.1:0-19101 GCA_965651845.1 uncultured Chryseobacterium sp.
GTTAAAGAGTTGCCTGTAATCCGAAAGTGATGGTTCTCATTGCAGGATATCTGTAATAGGTTGTTCCGTCTAATGTCTGTTCCGGATCCATTCCTTTGTGTTTATAGAATGTTAAAAGGTTTTCTGCCTGAACATATACTCGGAATTTCTTCAATCCGATTCTTTCAAAATAATCTGATGGAAGCGTGTATCCCAGACTCACATTTTTCACTCTCGCATAGGTTCCTGAGTATAAAAATCTCGATGACGTTGAAGTCCAGTTATTCGTTGTTGTGCTTAAAGCCGGAACATCGGTATAAGGATTTTCGGGAGTCCATCTGTTCAGTATTTCTGAGCTCCATGCCCGTCCTGCAGAGCTTCCGTTATGCATAATCATTGTGTAATCCGTATCTAAAATTTTTCCTCCGATAGCGAATGATACCAATGTTGAAAAGTCAAAGCTTTTGTAGGCTAAACTTGTTGTAATTCCTCCCATTACTTTCGGAAGCGATGAACCTTGCAGCGTTTTTGTGGCTTTTGCATATTCCGAAGTCGTTCCTTCTACTGTATTTCCGTTCGCATCGGTTGTGATCGTTTTCCAAAGCGGTTTTCCATTGCTCGGATCCACCCCAATCCATTCAGGAATGAAAAAATCGTAAACAGATCCACCGACTTGTAATAATTTTGTTCCGCTTACAATTGAACCTTTCGGAAGTTTGGTGATTTCATTTTTTAAGGTGCTTAGATTTACATCAACATTCCATTCAAAATCTTTTGTTTTAATGGGTGTTGTAAATAATGAAAATTCGAAACCGGTATTTTTTAATTCACCAATATTCGCCTGATATTCACTGAAACCCAATGACGGCGCCAAAGGCATTCCGAATAAAAGATCCTTACTTTTTCGCTGAAAATATTCTACATTACCTTTAATTCGGTTATTTAAAATTGAAAATTCAATACCTGCATTGAAATTCAGATTGGTTTCCCATTTCAGATCAGGAGTTGGCAATTTACTTGCAACGGTTCCGCCTTCGCCTAAATTATTGTAAAAAGCATACAGACTTTGGTAAGCGTAGTAGGTGCTTAGCTTGTCATTTCCCTGCCCTCCGTAGCTTGCACGAAGCGTTAATTGATTAAAGAAATTTAAGTTTTTAATAAAATCTTCATTCGACGCTTTCCAAGAACCACCGACCGACCAAAATGTTCCCCATCTGTTTTCAGGAGAGAATCTGGAAGAGCCGTCTGCTCTCACCGATCCCGAAACAAAATATTTATTCTGATAATCGTATTCCGCTTTTCCTAAAAAACTTAATAAACCCAGTTTATCACTGTTTCCGCTGAAACCACCTAACAAGGCAGCGGCATCCGGCTCATAATAATACGGCAGTGAAAATTGGCTTCTGCTTCCTGAGATCGTTTGATATTCGTAATGATAAAATTCCTGCCCACCCAAAATATTGATATGATGCTGTCCGAATTTTTTATCATAAGTTAAAATATTACTCGTCGTATAAGACAGCGTTCTTGAATTGGTTTTCGTCACCGAACCTCCAATTTCCGCACCTTCCCCCAACAATGGATTGGTGTAATAATGACCGTTGTAATTTACTAAATCGACGGAGAAGCTTGTTTTAAATTTTAATTCTGGCAAGAAGGTAAATTCAGCAAAACCTTTTCCTGAAAAGTTGTCCTCTCTGTTTTCGTTTTTATCTAAAGGCAACGTTGCGGCTGCATTCTCATTCTGCAAAGCACTTGTCGGTCGGTATTTTCCGAAATCATAGATGTAATTTCCGTTGGAGTCCAGCTTATAGCTTCCATCCGCATTTCTTTCATAATAAGGATAAAAAGACGGGATGATCCTTGCTGCATTAATCACATTATCCGTTCTGGAATCCGATGAAGGCGGCGCTTCCTGAAGACTGTTGGTGTAAGCTAAATTCGCTCCTACATTCAGCCATTTTTTTACTTCAGAATTGATTTTTAATCTTGTACTGTACTTTCTGAAACCGGATTCAATGGCAATCCCTTTGTCATCCAGATACCCTAATGAAAAATAATAATTGCTCTTTTCGTTTCCCCCACTAAAATCCAGATCCACCTGATTTCTTGAAGCTGTTCTTTGCAGAATATCCTTCCAATTGTCGTTCCATAAAGCTGTTGCACCCGGAAGAAGCCTTCCATTTGTTCCGACCGGAGCCGGATATTTTGCTCCGTAAGGATTGATTCCTAAAGCGTTCACCAGATTATCCGTTGCCATTTGTGCCGCCTGTTGAGAGGAAATCTGACTGGATTTATATCCATTTCTTAACGCTTCCCAGTACAATTCATAGTATTGATCGGTCGTTACCTGTTCATAATCCTTCACTGCTCTGCTTGAGAAACCCTGGCTTATATTAAAGTTTACTCTCGCTTCGCCTTTTTTTCCGGATTTTGTGGTAATGATGATCACCCCATTTGCTCCTCTGGAACCATACAATGAGCTTGCTGTAGCATCTTTCAGCACACTGATCGATTCGATATCGTTGGGACTGATCGAATTGATATTTCCATCGAAAGGAATTCCATCCACAACAAATAACGGATTGCTCGATGCACTGATAGAACCAATTCCTCGAATTCTGATCGAAGCCGTAGAGCCAGGCTGACCGGAAGAGCTTACAGCCTGAAGCCCGGGAACCTGACCTTCCAATGCTTTTGTTATGTTGGTAACAGGTCTGCTGTTGATTTTTTCACTTGAAATCGTTGCTACCGAACCTGTATAGCTCGTCTTTTTAGCTTTTCCGTAGGCTACAATGACTACTTCATCAATATCTTTTTCACGAATTGTATCTTTTTTAGCTTCCTGTCCTTTTACATTCGCAACACCTAGGAAAAATGCTGCAACCGGTGGAATCCAAATTTTAGAATTAATTAAATTTTTGTTAATCATAATCAATTTTATTTGCTATTAATTAAATTTTAACCTTTTATAAAAAAGACAGCAAATAGCATCAATAATCATGATTAACGATTTACTTATCTTTCCTTTTTCAAGGCTGAATGTAACACCTTGCAATTTGCAGGTTGTTAAGACTTCACAGGGTCAGTTCCCTCCATCTTTCTTTATAAGCCGTTGCAAATCTAAAAACAAAAAGTCTACAAAACAAGTAGACTTTAAAATTTTAAAATATAATTTTATAAAAATTAACGTAATTTTATTTTAAAACCATCAAAAATAAGCAGTTATAAAAAATGTTAAATTTTTAAATATGAGAAATATCATTAAAAATAATGCAATGAGGGAGATTTTAGTTTAGACGCAAGGAGCGTAAGGTATAATCCAATTCAGGTTTATATTTTTTGGTTCGCAAAGGCACTTCGTTCAGCAAATGATAGTATAAGCCTTAATTGGATGAAACATTGTTGGGGATAGAAAAAATTTTCGATATACATCAAACTTGGCGTACACAGCATTTAGAAAAATTTATTTTATTTTCTTAAAACGAATTCAATGATAGTAAAGAGTTCTCAATATATTTTCTTCATTTCACTACGAAAAACACTTGAACTGACGTAGAATAATTCAAAAAACTTTTTAATTTTATAGTATGAAAATTTTAATCATCAACGGGCCTAATCTGAATCTGTTAGGAACAAGAGAACCGGAAATTTACGGAACGACTTCAATGGAAGGTTATTTGGAAAATTTAAAATCCGAGTTTTCTTCTCATGAAATACAATATTATCAATCCAACATTGAAGGAGAATTGATCAACAGGCTTCAGGAAGATGATTTTGATGCCTTGATAATTAATCCAGGTGCTTTTACCCATTATTCTTATGCGATTGCAGATTGCCTAAAAAATATCAGTAAGCCAAAAGTAGAAGTACACATCAGCAATATCTATAAGCGAGAGGAATTCCGGCAAAAATCTGTAACAGCTACGAATACCGATGCGGTTTTGTCCGGCTTTGGAATGGATGGTTATAGGCTGGCTATCTTGAGTCTGAACCTTAAATAATTTTATTGACCACAGATTTTCACAAATTTGCACAGATCCTATAACGCAAACATTTGTGTTGATCTGAGAAAATCTGTGGTTAAATTAAAAATATAAATCCTCATCAGTTACGATGAGGATTTATATTTTTAATTTGTTGTTTGTTGTTGTAATTGAGGTCCGGAAGGGATTAATTTTTTGCCTTCTTCCGTATTACAGTACTGATCGAAGTTTTTGATGTATTTTGCAGCAAGATCCTTAGCTTTTTCTTCCCATTCAGCAACATCGCTGTATGTATCTCTTGGATCTAAAATACCTTCGGAAACATTTGGTAATGTTGTAGGAACTTCCAAATTCATGATTGGAATTCTTGTTTTTGGAGCATTTTCGATAGAACCGTCGATGATGGCATCAATAATCGCTCTCGTATCTTTTAATGAAATTCTCTTTCCGGTACCGTTCCAACCTGTATTTACCAGATATGCTTTTGCTCCGTGTTCTTTAATTTTACCGATCAATGTTTTAGAATACATTGTTGGGTGTAATGTTAAGAACGCTTCACCGAATGCAGGTGAGAAAGATGGTTCCGGTTCTGTAATTCCTCTCTCAGTTCCGGCTAATTTTGAAGTATAACCGCAAAGGAAATGATATTGAGCCTGGTTTTCATCCAAAACAGAAACCGGAGGCAATACTCCAAATGCGTCTGCAGAAAGGTAAACAATCTTTTTTGCGTGTCCAGCTTTTGAAGGCAAAACGATTTTGTTGATATGATAAATCGGGTAAGAAACTCGTGTATTATCGGTGATAGATCCATCTGTATAATCAGCAATTCCGTTGTTTACCACAACGTTTTCAAGAAGCGCATCTCTCTTGATTGCTCCAAAAATATCCGGCTCCTTCTCTGCAGAAAGATCGATAACTTTTGCATAGCATCCACCTTCGTAGTTGAAAACTCCGTTGTTGTCCCAACCATGTTCGTCATCACCAATCAGATATCTTTTCGGGTCAGCAGATAAGGTTGTTTTTCCTGTTCCTGAAAGTCCGAAGAAAAGAGCAACATCTCCTTCTTCACCTACGTTTGCCGAACAGTGCATTGAAGCCATACCTTTCAAAGGCAGGTAATAGTTCATCATGGCAAACATTCCTTTTTTCATTTCTCCGCCGTACCAAGTACCACCGATGATCTGTAATTTCTCAGTAAGATTAAACATGATAAAGTTTTCAGAATTCAATCCTTGCGCTTCCCAATTAGGATTTGTAGTTTTAGACCCATTCATTACAATGAAATCCGGTTCTCCGAAGTTTTCCAGCTCATAGTGAGAAGGACGGATGAACATATTTGTAACGAAATGTGCCTGCCACGCCACCTCAACGATGAACCTTACTTTCAATCTTGTATCTGCATTTGTTCCGCAGAAGGCATCTACTACATAGACTTTTTTTGCTGTAGAAAGTTGGTTCAGCACTAATTCTTTACAAGACTGGAAAATTTCCGGAGTTGTAGGTAAGTTTACTTTACCATCCCAGAAAATTGTGTCTTTTGTAACATCATCCTTTACAATGTATCTATCTTTAGGTGAGCGACCTGTGAAAATTCCTGTTTTTACTGATACTGCACCAGATTCCGTAAGCTCAGCTTTCTCAAAGCCCTGATTTTCAGGAGAAACTTCAGCCTGATACAATTCTTCATAAGAAGGATTATATACGACTTCATAATTTCCTTTAATCCCTAATTTTTCTAAATCCTGGATGATTTTAGCGTGTTTCATTTTACTTATATTTTCTATTTCTTTTTTGCGGTTCAACAAAATTAATATTAATTAATTGTTAAAGGTGGTTTAAATATAATGATATAAGTCAGAATGGCAAATAAAAAAAGAACTTTATAAGATATTGATTATAAATCAATTATGTCAATCCAATCGAAAACTGTCGTAAAACCTTTTCCCCAAAAATAGTCCCTAAAGCCGTCAAATTTTGAGCTCATAACAAAATCTCCCCCCCAAGCGCCCAGACTTTTTACAAAAACAGGGCAATCTTCGAAGAAACGGGCCTTAACTGTAGGAATTTCAAGGAAATTTGAAATTTTTTGCTCATGAATCAACATTAATTGAGAAAAATTTTCCAATTCGCTACATAGTAAAATATTTCTTGTAAGATTCGAAAATTCGTCAACCAGTTTTTGAGACTTTGTTTTTGACTTATAAAAATTGATTCCTTCACGGCTATCCTGCTTTTGATTTAAATGAATAAAAATTAACTCATTTTTAAAAGAAGGATTAAAATTTACCCTTTCATATCTTATTTCCGGTTTGCTTTGAAAAAGGACGGCAGATTTCTCTTTTGCTACGGCAATATCGTAACCGCTTCCTCCCAAACTGATGGAATTTAAATGAAAAGGATCAATTTCTGCCCATTCAGCAAGGTTGTTCATTAAGGTAGAACTGCTTCCCAGGCCATAATCTGCAGGAAACTGAAGATTGGTTTTTAAATGATAAGTAAAATTATTTTTGAATTTAACGGTAGAAAGTGACTGAACGTTTTTTAATGTTTTTAAAATAAATTCAGCACTTGAAGGAATATTGGTTTCTAAAATCTGCCAGTTCTTGTAATCGATGGCAGCTTTTAACCATAATTTGTTTTGATGATAGGCTTCCCAGAAGATAAGGGACTTTTCGTCGTCTTTTTCATCAAAAGAAAACTCTTGTCCCAGCTTGGTAGGTACCGCTAAGACAAGAGCTCCGTCTATCGCGAAATATTCTGAAGTAAGCATCAGCTTTCCCGGTGAAAATATCTCGCCCATGATGTTTTTATTAGATTAGATTGCAGAAGCAACGTCTACAGAACCATCAATTTTCTTGATCAATCCTTGTAACGTCTTTCCAGGTCCAACTTCTACGAAATTCGTTGCACCGTCTTTAATCATATTCTGAACCGACTGCGTCCATTTTACAGGACCTGTTAATTGAGCAATCAGGTTTTTCTTAATTTCGTCCGGATCAGAAACCGATGTTGTTGTAATGTTCTGATACACCGGAATTGTTGCTTTTCTGAATTTTGTCTGCTCGATCGCTGCTGCCAATCTTTCTTGTGCAGGCTGCATCAATGGAGAATGGAACGCTCCGTTTACAGGCAATAATAAAGCTCTTTTTGCTCCGGCTTCTTTTAATTTTGCACAAGCCTCTTCAACAGCTGTCGTTTCTCCGGAAATTACCAATTGCCCGGGACAGTTGTAATTTGCAGGAACTACGATTCCGCTGATCTGTGCGCAGATTTCTTCCACTTTAGCATCTTCCAGTCCCAAAATTGCTGCCATAGAACTTGGGTTGGCATCGCAAGCCGCCTGCATTGCTTTTGCTCTTTCGGAAACCAGCTTCAGACCATCATCAAAAGATAAGACTCCGTTGGCAACCAATGCTGAGAATTCTCCCAAAGAGTGTCCAGCAACCATTTCGGCTCCAAGACCGTTTACTGCTTTAAGGGCAGCTACTGAATGTATAAAAATTGAAGGCTGAGTAACCTCTGTTTTCTTTAGATCTTCATCCGTTCCGTTGAACATAATCGAAAGGATATCAAACCCTAAAATTTCATTGGCAGATTCCATCAAGTCTTTAATGTCTTTTCTAGAATCGTACAATTCCTTTCCCATCCCTACAAACTGAGACCCCTGCCCAGGAAATACAAGTGCTTTCATGTATTAATTTAAAATATTATGCAAATATAAATATAATGTTAACAATATTCTTTAAAAGCGATTTAAATCATTTAAGGAACCAACCTAATTACACGATATCCTGTATTTACGTAAGCCCCATTTGCTTTAGACTTTACAAACTCAAATTTTGTTGCCAATTGAGTCTGAACCTTATTCATTTGCTTAAAGATTTCTCCTTTTTTATTTTCTCTGGTCAGCATGTCATTAACTACATCGAAACCAACGATCGCATATTTTGGAGGAGTTTTACAGTATTTGCCTTTATATGCAGCAAGGATTTCTTTCTCGAAACTACCTTCCGTATTGATCTTTCTATCCATAAGGTATACCAGATTTGCCTGGCTAAGATCATCTACTTTTTTCTCAAATACCGGAACATAATGCATACTGAACGCTTTTACTCCCTGCACTTCTTTAGACAAAGCAATTACTTTATTGGCAAAAGCCTCCCCTATTGCATCATTATCGCTTGCCAGAATTGCAATTACAGGAGCAGACTGGCCCGTCATCATATTCTGATCAAGCTTGATATCTGCAGGAGAATCGACAATCGTTACGGTTGGATGTTTTACAGCCTTTTCAAGACCCGCTTTAATGTAGGCTGCACTTTCTTTTTTAGAATCAGCTACAATATAAATCTTCTGATCAGAATACGCTGCTTTTACCTCATCTACAATCTTGTCGGCATAGGTGTTATCGCTGGTTTCAATAATAATCAGGTTGCTGTAGTTATAAAGTTCCGGAGAGTTGGCAAAAGGCGCAACAATTGGAATTTTCTGACTTTTTGTAAAGTCTAACACATCGATAACATTAGACTTGAAAAATGGTCCGATAATCAAATCTGTATTATCAGGATTTATCTGAGTTAATGAATTTCGGAATGAAGCTTCATTTCCGGAATCCACTACTTTAATATCTAATTTTTGTCCGTTTCTTGCATTTCTTTCGATTGCTAACTTAGCCCCGGTAAGGAAATCCATCGCCATCGTTCTATACTGAGTTTCACCAGTATTGTAACCGAAAGGTAACATTAAAACGACACTCAGAGCATCTCCGCTTTTCTTCACGTAAGCAGGATCAAGCTTTTTAATTTTTAAAACCATTCCTGTTTTCAAACCGTGAGATAGGTCTGGGTTTAAAGCAATTAATTCATCAATCGTGATTCCGAATTTATTAACGATTGAAAAAACGGTATCCCCTTGCTGAACGGTATATGTTACATAATCATCTCCCGCCACGACATTTGTAGAAGCAGGTGATTTTTCATTTCCGGAATCCATTTTTTCTTTAGAATTAACAACAGATTCAGAAATCGTATTTGTATTTGATTTTTTAACTGAAATTTTTTCACCAGGTTTCAGCCCTTTTTCTTCCAATCCCGGATTTAAAGCAAAAAGCTCCTCTTTGGTGATGTCGAATTGTTTTGAAATTCTGTAATAATTATCTTTTGCCTGAACGATGTACTCGCCTTCAGAAACATTATCTGCAACTGGTGTCTCAATTGCTGTTTCTACAGGTTTTGTAGCTGCAGCTGGCGCTACAGTTTGTTGTTGACTACCTCCATATTTTTTAATGCTTTCAAGAGGCAAAGTGATCTCATCACCGATCTTCATGTGAGAATCCAGATCCGGATTCAGCTTTCTAAGATCCGATTCCGAGATTCTGTATTGTTTTGTAATTCCGTAAATCGTTTGTTTAGGCTGAAGAACAATCTTTCCCACCTGAGAATTGTTTACCGGCTTCGTTGAAACAACAGTTTTTGGTGTAGCAGCAGTTTTGTCGTTTTTAACGGTCAAAACATCCCCGATAGCCAATTTGCCGTCTTTCACCTTTGGGTTCAGTTTCAGCAATTCATCTACAGTTAATCCGTATTTTTTTGCAATATTGTAGGGCGTATCACCCTTTACAACGGTGTGCGATTTCTGAGCAGACACACCCAAAACCATACATAAACTGGATAGAATAAAAAACCTTTTTATCATACTAGATAATTATAATTACAAAAATACTTCTTTAAAATTAAATGGCAACAATTATTAGTTTTGACTCTTTAATTTCCATTTCTTCTAAACAAGTTTCGAGCCACGAATATCCATAATCTGCAAAAAATACACTAAAATTATAAACCCTTTCCTGCCATATCTTAGAAGGATGTACATCTAAAAACAGATTTTCTAGTCTTTCTAATAACTCACCCTGTTTTATTTTTTCTGCGTGAAGGAGACGTTTTTTCATTCTTTTAAACGATTTCAACTGTCGTACTTCTTCAGCTTTCACCATATTTCCGAAAGATTTTTCGGTGGTTTCAGCGATTGTCTTTAATTCTGAAAACTGAGCTGCCAAAAGATTTTCCTTTTCGTTTAATAGGTTTAAAACAGCATTCTCTTCCAATATCTTATTGTTGGTAATCGTTGTAAAACTTTGGAAAAAGTCTTCAATTTTTAAGTTTAGCCTTTCAATTTTATTTAATGTTTTTTCGTTTAAAAATAACATTGAATTTCTAGGAATCAGGATTGGGAAAGGAATCTCGATTTCCGAAAAATAATCTTTCAGCTCCAGCCAGTACATGATTTCGGCATTTCCTCCGATGTAAGCTAAATTCGGCAGCACTGTTTCCTGATACACTGGACGCATTAAAGCATTCGGGCTGAACTTTTCAGGATGATTTTCCAGTTCGTTAAGAATTTCTTCCTGAGTGAACTGAATATTTTTATCTACAATATTATATTTCAGACCATCAAAATCAATTCTGTCTCTTGTTTCCGATAAATAGAAAAGATTGATTTCACGTGGGTTTACCTGAACTTTTCCGTATTTTTCCGTTAAGAAATCTACTTTTTCCTTTGAAATTTTATATAAACCAGAATTAAGCAGCTCATCTTTGAATGTTTCTTTAATCTGATTCTTTAATTCATTTGAATCTCCATCTAAAATCAACAGTCCAAAGTCTGAAAACAGGCGGTTGACCAAAATTTTAATGGCTTCCGTTAAGGTATTTCCTAATTTGTAAGCTTCTTTTAACATTAAAATCAATTCCGTTCCGAAAACAAAATCTTTAAATTCTTTCTCAAACTCAGAGATGAAAAAAGTATCATTGATTTGAATTCTTCCAACCGCTCCGCCCGATTTTTCATTGATTTCGTAATAATTATTTTCCGTCTTAAAATGGTTTATTTCCGCAAAATCATGGTCTTCGGAAGCCATCCAATACACCGGAACAAAATTGAAATCCGGAAATTCCTGCTTTAAATAAGAGCATGTTTTAATCGTCTGTAAAATTTTATAGACAAAAAAAACGGGTCCCGAAAACAAGTTCAGCTGATGTCCGGTGGTGATTGTGAAAGTATCGGGAAGTTTTATATTCTCTATATTTTCCTTTTGTCTGGAAGAAAGTTTAAGACCCGAAAGCTGACTTTTAAAAGTATCCGCCAAAACATTCCTCTGGCTTGAAGTAAAAGAATTTTGCTTTAGATGAATCTGCTTTTTAAAATGATCTAAAGAAAATGTACTTTCTTCAAATCCCTCAATATCATGATTCAAAAAATCCTTAATTAATTGAGGAATGCTTTCTATATCGTGAAATGAAATTTTATTAATTGTTTTCAACTTTGGTGAAAAATTTTAGTTGAACAAATACCACACAATTCCAATATTTAACCTAAAGTCATAAACCGGATAACTTGGAAATGCGTAAGCTTTATTATGTGAAAGAACAGTCCCGATCTGCTGCCCTTCGATGAAGAAGAACATTTTTTTAACCTTCATATTAAAATAAAGATCAATCATCGGCTGTCCGCCAATAGAAAATGAATTGGAATTTGGTAAAATATATTCGTTGAGAATCGGGAAATATTCTCTCGAAGCGAACTTTGAAAAATAATACACTTTTATCCCCGCTTGAATTTCTGCAGCATTTTTAAACGCTTTAGACTGATAGAAGATATTCGCCCGCCCGATAAAATCCGGCATCGGCAGAAGATCTTTATTCGTTAATACATTCTGAAACTGCAGTCTTGTATTTAAATGAAAATTTCCATAGCTGAATGTAGCATCGCCTCCGATTTGAGAAATGTTTAACGAGCTATCGCTTTGTCTTGGCATTGCCGCCACATCAAAATAAGTATAATTGTCGATTCTGAAATAGTTGGCAAATAATTCCGTTTTGAACCATTTTAAATTGATGCTTCCTCCAATTTCCGTAATGGCCTGGTTTTTGGCATCATGAAGATAATAATTAAAATTAGTGTAATTTGAAGTATTAATCAGATAATTGAAAGACGGATAAACGCTTTGAAAATTCACTTTTGCGTTCACAAAATAATCTTTGACAGGCTCGAATTTCAAGTTGTTTGTTGTTTTTAAATAAGTTCCAAACTCACTTCCGTTTGAGAACTCCAAGAATGAATTTACCTGAACTTTATCAAAAAGCTTGATCTGCAGATTCCCAACCGCACCAATTCTGTTTTCCTTAATTTCCGCAGGAATTGTAAGATTCGGAACCACAACTTCAGTCGCGCCGAATTTCAACATCTGATAACGAACTCCCGCATCCAGTTTGAACTTTTCATTATCCCAAACCAAACTTACGGTATTGCTAAAATTATCGGAATATTTTTTGGTTGGAAGTGCCGAGCTTGTATTAATCAACTCCGCGGGCGTATTATACCAATAGGGTTCGGGTGAATTTTCGGTGTAATAATATTTATTTCCCTGATGAGAAAGGGTGTGTCTGATTTTGAAAGGTATTTTTTCTGATTTAAACGGAGCAAACTGATGCGTCAAATAATATCTTCTGTAAGAAAACTGGGAACTTGATCCCGCAAGATTTACCTGCATATTCTGCCTGTTTCTGGAATTGCTGTCACCATTTTGAAAAAGACTGTCTACGGCAATTCCTCCATTTTCCTGATTGTTTACATTTTGATGCAAATAATGAGCAAATAATTCGTAATTCCCGCTCTTTGAAACATAATGTCCGGAAAACAATGTATTATTATTAGAAGCCAAAGAATTTCTATACATTCCCTGAGAGCGCAATCCCATATATTCCAGCGCAAAATTGAATCTTTTCCCAATATTCTGAGTATATGAAGATCTTAAAGCAGCACCGTTTTTCATCGCATTATGATAAATGAAAGTGGCAGTCGGTGTTTTTACATCGTAATAATGAATATCATTAACACCTAAAATTCCATACGATTTATTGGTTGGCAACAATGCTAAGTTTTGTTCAGCATTCACCTCATATGACAAAGGATTGAAGCCTGCCCCGATATTGGCAACCTGCACCTTTCCAAAATTGTCTTTGTTGTTGTATTGTGAGAAGATATAGGTTTTATCGAATGTCATCACTGTGTCAAACACCTTTTTTTCTGAAAACTGTGTCTGATATTGATAATCATTAATTGTTGGCTTAAATATTTTCAGAGAGTCTTTCTTCCCCGAATCAATTACCAAAGTGTCTTCTTTGGGCAGCTTATTGGAATCCGTTTTGTTTACCACCTGCGCTTGAGCCGTAAGACCGAGAAAGAGTATTATCGAAAGTATGTACTTCATGTGCTAATTTATATTAATCAAAATGTCACATGCAACCCAAAGGTTTCATTATCAAATTTTGTAAAGCAAAAATAAGAAATAATGGGGAATAAAAAACCCCGTCTTGATGACGGGGTTGTTGTATGGTTGTTTTTTTAATTAGTAACCAGGGTTTTGTTGGAACGTTGGAGTAACATTAATTGTTGACTGAGGGATTGGCCATTGCCATCTTGTATCACTTGGCAAAATAGTCTGAACAACAGAAGCTGTACCAGAACCATCAATATTTGGACCTTCACCTGTTCTCTGCATAGTAAGACCTAATCTCTTGAAAGTGTAATATCTATCGTTCTCAAAAGCTAATTCTAATCTTCTTTGTAACATAATTTCATTCCAAAGAGCAGTACCTGTTAGAGTTACAGGAGCATATCCTGAATATCTTTGAGTTTTTAATGTATTTAATAAAGAGTTTGCTAATGTCTCATTTCCTAATTTGTAAGCAGCTTCAGCAACATTCAAATATCGTTCAGCAGTTCTTAAATACTTAACTTCTACAACATTTAAAGGAGTAGCCCCTCCAGTATTAAACGCCCATTTAATCACGTGATTTCTTTGAACACCTTGATAAGCACTTGTTCTAATATAAGCTGTTTTTCTAATATCATTTGCCGTGTATAAATCATTTAAAGATTTTGGCACTACATATTCAGATCTAATACTTCCTCCTGTTGCAGTTGCACCTTGTTGATAAGCAACACCTACGGTAATATTTTCCTGAGTTGAATTAAGAACTTTAAAAAGAACTCCATCAACATTATTAGATGCCCAAATATTTGTAAATGTTCCTATTGCGCCAACGCTTGGTGACAAAGCAATGCTTGAGTTTCCAGCAGAAACAGCATTGTTATAGTCTCCTTTATATAGATATACTCTAGATAAAAGTCCATAAATCGCAGCTTTGGAAAACTTAGATTTGTCAGCAGGTGTATCAGTAATATTATTTACAGCAAAATTCAAATCATTAATAATATTATCATAGACTTGTGTTACAGTAAGGTTTCTTGTTACAGAATTATCAAGAGGATTAAACTGTGTGATATAAGGAATTCCTAAAGATGCATTTGCATCAGCAGATTGAGTAGGTATTTTACAATATGCTCTTACTAAATCAAAATGAGCTGCTGCCCTTACCGCTCTAGCATGTCCTTCGATATTATTTCTGAAAGCTCCAGCAGGAAGATTATTTATATAACTTAATGGCATATTTGCTCTAGAAATAACAAAATATGCTTGAGTGAACAATCCTGTTACAGAACCGTTATTTGGAGAGAAACTCCAGTTATAAGCAGTAAAGTTTGAAGATCTACCTTGTGGGTTATAAATTAAATTATCTGTTGTTAAATCAGGAACAATAATTTGATTCCCAGTATCTACTGAAAAATAACCTGTCCCTTTAATTGCAGTATATGCACCATTAATAGCCTGAGTAAAATTAGCTTGGCTACTACCATCCATCGCTTCATCAAGTGGAACTTGGCTATAAGATGCTTGGTCTAATTCTCTTTCACAAGAAGATAAAATTCCTAATGTAAAAACGCTTAATATTGTTATTTTTAATATTTTATTTTTCATAATCTTAACTAAGTTTAAAATTGTAATTCAACACCAAAAGTTACCGTTTTTTGAGTTGGATATGTATATAATGTATAAGATCCTGGTACATCTGTATTACCCTCTCCAGAACCTACAGCAACTTCTGGATCTCCTTGGAATTTTGTCCACAAAACTAAATTCTGAGCCTGAGCATACACTCTGATAGAATTTAATGGGATTTTTTCTCCTAGGAAATCTTTATCGAAAGTATATCCTACATTTAAACTTCTAAATCTGATATAATCCGTTTTTTGTAAGAAATAATCTGTCATCCATATTCCATCCGGAGTAGGAGCAGGAAGAACATTCGTATCTCCCGGATTTCTCCAATAGTTTATAGCATCAACCGACTTATTAGTATTATACTGAGATGGATCAAGTCTATTAAGAGCTTCATTATTTACAGCATATCCTCCAAATTTATATGTAAAGTCTGCGATAACACTAAATTTTTTATAAGTAAATGTTGCTCCAAATCCACCAAAATATTTAGGATAAGGCGATTTATCTTTAATATCTTGAATATCTGCTGTTGAATATACGTTGGTAGCTCTACCTCCAGGCAAATCATAGAAAGTTTCACCAGGATTGGCTGTAGTACGAGTTGTATAATATAATGCCTCACCAGTATCAGGATTAACACCAGCATTTCTTACCATTCTGAAGTAATATGGCATTTCACCTACTTCAAGCTTGTTATTATTTCCGATATTTCTAGACGTCTCACCTTCTCTTAGTGCTAAAATTTTATTTTTGATGTTAGAATAATTTCCTCTTAATTGGAAGCCCCAATCTTGTTTTCTAATAACATCTGCAGAAAGATCTACTTCAATACCTTTATTTTCTAATTCTCCTGCATTATCATATACTGTATAACTACCCTGTACAGTTGCATTTGGAATTAGCTGTAAGAAATCACTTCTTTTATTAATAAAGTATTCCACAGATCCTCTAAATCTATTAAGATAATTAAAATCTAAGCCAACGTTTGTGATTTTAACTTTTTCCCATTCTAATAATTTATTCCCTACAGTTGTAGGCACTACTGTAGTTGCTCCAGGACCATATAACCCAAATCCTACATAAGGTTGATTTACATAGTCAGGAATTGGAGCATCATTTCCGGCAATACCATAAGAAGCTCTCAATTTTAAAGCATTTAAATTAGGAATATTTATAAATGATTCCTTAGCAATATTCCATGCAGCACTTGCACTCCAAAAAACGCCATATTGGTTATCTAAACCAAACCTAGAACTACCATCTCTTCTAATAGATCCACTTAATAAGTATCTTGAATCATAATTATAGTCAGCTAACATCGCCAGAGATGTTCTTCTAGTTTGAGTTCTTCCACCAGTTGTTGCGAAAGGAGTAACCATATTACTTAAAATATCTAGACCAGGAGTTCTATAATTCCTGCCTGTTGCCGTCATTGTGTTAGTATCCTCAGTACTATATTCAAAAAATGCTGTTGCACTAACTTTATGCATTCCGAATTTTTTATCAAAATCTAATCTCTGATTTGCAGTAAGATAATATAAATCATTATTAGATTGGCTAACCTGACCATTCAAACCTAAAATAACATCTAGATATGAACCGGGTTCTAAGATTGATTTACCTTTTAATTGTGCGAATGTATTGAATAATGAAGATCTAAATTTCAACCAATCAGTAAATTTATATTCCCCAAAAATATTAGCATTTATCCTAAGATTACTATTGTTAGATCTGTTTCTTTGTAGTGCTTCTAGAACAGGGAAGCCCGCACTTGTAGGGTTATAACTACCATCTGCTAAGAAAACAGGTTCATAAGGATTCGCAGAATACATAAAATTGAATGGATTCTGAGCATTATTTAAATCTCTTTGATTTTGAGTTTGCTGATACTGCACAGATGAGTTAATTCCAATTCTAATTTTATCACTCAACTGATTTTCAAAATTAAATCTTGCACTATATCTTTTTAATGCATTTAAATGTTGAATGATACCTGAGTTACTATCATATCCTAAGGAATAATAAAATAAACTTTTATCTGTTCCTCCATTTGCAGTAAAGAAATATGATTCTTCTGTAGAATTTCTTAAAACATCTTTTTCCCAATTATGATTCAATGCTGTTAATTCCGTTACTTCGGCATCAGTCCATGGAGTATTACCTACCTGAGGAGCTATTGCATTTTCCCATGCTAGTTTTTGACCAGCATCCATCATTTGGAAATTCATCTCTTTATCTGAAACCTTCCATGATGTTCCGAATCTTGATTCAAAACTGTAATTAGTTTTACCTTTAGTTCCTCTTTTCGTAGTTACTACAATAACTCCTGCTGCAGCTCTAGAACCATACTGAGCAGTTGCAGCAGCATCTTTTAGAATTACTTGTGATTCTACATCACTAGGATTTAATGCATTTAATTGCGCAAAAGATGAATATTGTCCATCAATTACAACTAATGCTCCTGTATTAGAAAAGTTTGAGAAACCTCTAATTGTTATCGAACCTGCACTTCCTGGCTGTCCACTTAATGTCTGAACGAATACTCCTGGTGCTTTTCCTTGCAACATGTTTGTTAAAGACAAAGTATTCGACTGTTGTTTCATCTCTTCACTTCCAATTACAGATTGGGCCTGAGTAATTTCATCAACCTTTTTTGTACGATAACCAGTTACTACAACCTCTTCAATTTGTTTTTCATTAGGAAGAGTATCTGTTTTTGTTTTTTGTGCATAAGTTGTTTGTCCTAAAAAAAACAACACTCCCGCACTTAAGACACATAATTTCACATTCATATTAACAAATTTTAATATTTTTAAGAAAAGCAAATATGTTAATAAATATTAACATTAACAAATTTTTAACTTAAATATAAAAAAAATATATTTTAATGAAAAAACAAATTATTTATAATATATATCAATTTTTCATCATTAGTTTGATTTTATTTGTGGTAAATAAAAAAAAGTTATACATCAAAACATATTTAACGTTTTTTTTTTAATACTACGGAAATTATTTAGAATTATTATAAATTTAAATTTTAACTAAAAACAAAAACCCACTTAAAATAAGTGGGGTTAAATTTTATCTCAAAAAAGTAGAGTTATTTCAATTTCTTTTTAACAGCTACTTCTTCATATACTTCAAGAATATCTCCGATTTCGATATCATTGTATCCTTTCAAATTCAGTCCGCATTCGTAACCTTTTGTTACTTCTTTTACATCGTCCTTGAAACGCTTCAAGCTTTCCAGCTCTCCGTCGAATTTTACGATACCGTCTCTTAGTACTCTTACTTTAGAATTTCTTGTTACTTTTCCTGAAAGAACCATACAACCTGCAATTGTTCCAACCTTAGAAATCTTGAATACTTCTCTGATTTCCACGTTACCAATTACCTGTTCTTTAATCTCAGGAGAAAGCATACCTTCCATCGCTTCTTTTACTTCTTCGATAGCGGCATAGATTACAGAATATGTTCTGATTTCGATCTCTTCTCTATCGGCAAGATCTTTTGCATTTGCACCAGCTCTTACGTTGAATCCGATGATGATGGCATCAGAAGCAGCAGCTAAGTTAACGTCAGATTCCGTGATCTGCCCAACACCTTTGTGAAGAATATTGACATTGATTTCTGCCGTAGAAAGTCTTTGCAACTGATCAGATAATGCTTCCACAGAACCATCCACGTCACCTTTTAAGATAATGTTCAATTCTTTGAAATCACCTAATGCAATTCTTCTACCCAATTCTTCAAGTGTAGTATGCTTCTTAGTTCTGATAGAAAGTTCTCTTTGAAGCTGCTCTCTCTTGTTGGCAATCGTTTTAGCTTCACTTTCATCTTCATAAACTTTAAATTTGTCCCCTGCAGTCGGAGCACCATCTAATCCTAAGATCGTTACCGGAATTGAAGGACCTGCCTCTGTAAGGTTTCTGCCTCTTTCATCAAGCATTGCTTTTACCTTACAGGGGTTATGACGTGCAAGCACATAATCTCCAACTCTTAAAGTTCCGGTTTGTACCAACATTGTTGAAACATACCCTCTTCCTTTATCCAATGAAGCTTCAATAACAACACCTTGAGCGTTTCTATGAGGATTGGCTTTTAATTCAAGCATTTCAGCCTGAAGTAGAACTTTTTCCAATAGAACGTCTACATTATTACCGAATTTAGCAGAAATTTCCTGAGACTGAACATTTCCTCCCCATTCTTCCACTAAGATATTCATTCCTG
>CBFGVN010000019.1:0-19042 GCA_965651845.1 uncultured Chryseobacterium sp.
AAAAAATAGCAGTTATTCATAAACTGCTATTTTTTTATTAAATTTCTAGAAGTATTAATAAATTAAAGACTAAATAATGCAGAAGCATGTTTCTCTTATTTTATTATCAAATTTTGATAATATATTTTGATTTAGGCGTTAATTAAGCACCAGCCGAACAAAGCTACAGTTATGCCAATTCCCGCACCGCTAGCATAAGAAGCAAGTTTAGTTACCGCTTTCTTAAACACACTTTTAGCTAAGACTTTTGTAAGTTTGCCTCCGTTTGCCGCAACAGCTGAATTCAGCTCAGTTAATATACTTATACCAGTAGCCTCAAGTGCACAATTAACGACATCTCCGAATGTGATATCCATTTGAGTAATCGGATCATTCGGGTTTGTCAGTTCAGGATGAAAATATGGCTGTAGTTCAGGGAATTCATTTACATATTCCAAAGTTGCAGGTCTGTTTACTCTCATTTCTATAGCGGCTGCAGCTGCGATTGTTAGAGACTGATTAGTTAAAGGACCTAATCTTAATGGATATAAGCTTTCTTCTGATGCCTGATAAAGAGGACTCATATTGGCGAACGGACCCTGTGTTGGAGTAGGTATTTGCTGTAGATTACATTCCTGTGGGGCAGGCTGTCCATTAAAATATACTTTCTTAGGCAAAGTTAATAAAACACCATTAGCAAACTCATTGTTAAGTTCTTGGATATCTGTGTCATTTAGATCCCAATATGTTTCTAGATAAGTTTTTGAATCTGCGATCAAGCCTGGCATTAAATTATTTTTTATATTAAGCAATATTGCCTTGTTATTTTGAAATATTGCATAATCTGTGGAAGAAAGTTCACAGGCCAAGGTTCTTTCAGGATAAGTTTGTTGAAATTCCTGTATACCTTGCATAAGCTCATCAATTTGTGCTTGTTTTTCTAAAATACTACTCTCGATAGAAGTTAATTCTACATTGTTTTGATCCGCAATCTGAAGAACAGGGTCATTAATAACCTGAGCAATTAGGTTGATGCTGGAAAATATAATTAATACAATTGTTATTACTTTTTTCATTATTTTTTTAAATTGATTATTGTTTTTATAAGATAATATTCCAAAAATTACTTGGGAATAATTTTAAAAGAGAGTTTTTTCATGGTTTCTGCATTATTAGTACTTTTAAGACGTCAAATATATATATTTTTCATTAATTGGTGAAAAAAATAGAATATATTTCGTTAAATAATAAGGCTATTAAAATAAATAATCAATTTTTTGATTTTATTAAGTATTGTATATCATGTCAAAAATTAATTTATATAATCAAGAAGAAATGAAAACCTTTGCGGATAAAGTCATTGAGTTTAATAAGAGTTTAAAGTATTCCGGAAGTTTGCCGGATGATTTTCAGGTATTAAATCCATACCTGGATAATCCCGAAACCATGGAAGTCATGCAAAAGTTTTATTATAAATACTACAACGACTCCAACGAAAGGAAATTCATTGTTGGGATCAATCCGAGCCGTAATGGTGCCGGTGTTACGGGTGTTCCTTTTACCGATACAAAACGCTTGGAAGCCATCTGCGGAATCAAAATGCAGTCTGCACACACCCACGAAATTTCCTCTGTTTTTATCTATGACATGATTCAGGAATATGGAGGCGCGGAAGAATTTTATAAAGATATTTACATTAATTCACCTTTTCCGCTGGCAATTGTAAGAAAATCAAAAGGCAGCTGGATCAATGCTAATTATTATGACGATAAAGAGCTTTTCAGAGATGTGAAGGATTTTATGATCAATTCATTAAAGAAACACATTAGCTTGAATCTCGATACTTCCGAAGTTTTTATTTTAGGGAAAAAGAATGCGGATTTTATTTCAAAACTCAATCAGGAAGCCAATCTTTTTGATACAATGACGATCCTTGAACATCCAAGATTTATTCAGCAATACAAATTGAAAGAGAAGCAGTTGTATATTGATAAGTATATTTTAGCTTTAAAACAATAAAAATTCCCCGAAAAAAATTTCAGGGGACTTTCATCTATGTCTTAGAACCGTTAATTTCTATAATGCAGGAACCGTTTTAAACTCATTAGAATTAATTAGGCTTATGATTAAATTTTTGTTGTCAGGATGCTCCGGATAATCTATGGGAATAATTCCGTATCGGCCTTTTGGATTTTGTCTTATGTATTCTAAAAATAAAGGATTAACGACTTTTGCCAAATCCCAGGGTCTTGTTGTATCAGGTAAAATTCCGCCTGAGAAGCCTGTTCCGCTCGAAAAATTAAAATATAATCTATCTTTTTCTCCGTTCGCTGCTGCGAGCAAAGCCGGTTTTACGTGTTGGGTAAATTTATCTTCTCTTTCTTTACCCCAATTGTAATAATTATCCTGAACGTAATATTTGATGCCGTTGTTTTCAAAAGAGGAGGTAGCATCGTCGGGCCATTGGCTGAAAAGATTAAGTCCGTCTTTACTGCTGTCAACCGTTCCGGTGGCGAATCTTTTTACGAAAACTATTTTACCTCTTACCTCATCAAGCGTAGGAATTCTGTTTTCCCTGTAGAAGAAAGATGGATAATTGTTGGATATCGTAATATTGAAATCGTTGTAAAACTTTTCTTGCTTGCTTTCACTGCCTGGATCAGATTCATTTTTCACGCACATTAAGATGGTTTCACTCGGATGGCGTTGCAGAAAATCTACAAGCATATTGATGACTTGTCCAAAATGAAGATTTAGACCCAGACTGCCGTGGTAGAACCATAAAACGTGATCTTTATCTGCATCGAAGCCTCTTTTCAGGCGGAAATCTAAAAAGCGGATTCCGGAATTCAGCTGATCTGTAAAGCTCATTTTCTGACATTGTGCAGGCATAAAAACCGTATCATAGGTTGCGCTGTCATGCGTTCCGGGAATGGTAATTTCTGTCAGTTTCTTATTACCGTCAAGACGGTTCATCCAATTTTGGTTAAATGTTGTGGCCATGGTTTTGTTTTTAATATTAATGATTGGTTTTTAGATAAAAAAATCCCCTGAATTGCTTCAAGGGATCTCATCACACTTATGCATTAGAATCTTTCGCGGTACAATCGCTTATTATTTATAGTAAAGTTTTCGTGGTTATTAGTTCTAACTTTAATAATAAGCTTGTTACCTTTTAATGATCTTATAAGATTCTGAAGAAGATTTTATTAAATAATTTCCCGCAGGAAGTTCTGAAATATTAGTTTCCGTTTCTCCTTTTTTGGCTTCAATGGTTTTGAGAAGCTGTCCAGCTTGGCTGTAGATTTCAAGCTTTTTATTTTCCTCGGACTTAATGGTAAGGGGACCGCTTGTTGGGTTTGGATAAATAGTGAAGTCCTTTTTGGAAGATCTTGCTTCATCCGTTGCTAAAACTACGTTGCTGTCTTTTACCCAAGTGAACGCATCCAGACCTCCATAAGTAAAGGCACCGCCTAGAGTAACCTGCAGCTGATCGATGACAATATTACTGTAGTTTTGACCATTCAGGTTGGTCATGTCGATTAATGTATACCCGTTTGTGGTTCCCAAGCCTGTTGCAAATCCGGTGGTTTTTGTTTGGGTAAATTTCGTCACTCCTGATAACTTTCCTGTAATGGTAAGTGTTCCTACAACATTTTGATTTAATGATGTATTAGATAAAAATATCCAGAATCTGTTTACTTTAAACAAGTTGGAAGTCGTTTTTATACTGAATGACGCATCAGCCTGAGCCGAGTTGGAGTTATCGATGTAGCGGTTATCATTTGCTGTGCCGCTCCATCCCGTTCCAGGATAGTTAGCCTGAATATCAAAGGTACCTACATGGGATAAGATATTAAAAATAACGCCATTATCAGTAAAGCTTGCGCTGCTGTGAGATTCAGTTTCAAACTGTTCGGTGCTGGTCTGTCCAAAAGAAAAGATCGATATGAAAAGACCGCAGATAGCAAAAAATATAGTCCTTTTCATGATAGTAAGTTTTAAGTTTTAGGTTGTTTTTTTATTTTATGGTCTTGAAGGATAAATCCCTTCTACACAAATAATGTAGTTCATTCCTAAGTAAGGAGGCATGTTTTCAATAGGTAGATTCGCACCTGTAAAAGTTACTGAACCTGCATTGATAACAGTGTCCGGAGCTGCATCTACAAAACTTGGTATAGCGGTAAAGTCTCTTCCGTTTAATGTTCCTGTCACAGCAATTGATGAAGCTGAAGATGGAGAAGCTGTAGCAGCGTTTGATTTGGAAACTTTTAACTGGCTTACAAAAGTCGGTAAATTAGTGTTAAGTATCGTGATATTCGGAGTACCTCCTACTTCCCCAAGATTCACAGATTTTCCGGTATTCGCAGTTCCTGAACCTACAGGAGCACGGCCGTTTACGTTCGGTAAAGCAAAGGTTGTAGTACCATTTCCACCATAGGTAGTTCCTAACAATGAAAAAAGCGCCTGGTTTTGTGCAATGCTTAATATTGCTCCGTTGCAAAACAAATAACCTCTAGGGGCAAAGTTGCCTGCAAACATTTTGATGGTTCCTAATAATTCTTCCATGATATTTTTTAGTTTTAGTTGTTTTATGGTTAGTACTGTTGGCTTTATTAGCTTCTTGAAGGATAAATCCCCTGTACACAGATGATGTAGTTTAATCCCAAATAAGGCATCATATTGTCGATAGGTTGGTTTTGCCCCATGAACATTACAGATTGTGGATTAAGAATTGTAACAGAAGTAGGATCTGCGTTATCGATGTAGCTTGGTATAGCTGTGAAGTCTCTTCCGTTCAGTGTTCCTGTAATGGCAAGCGATGATGTTCCAGATGGAGATGCAGAAGTAGCATTGGCGTTGGCAACTTTCAACTGGCTCGTCATACTAGGTAAATTCATAGACAGAATTGTCTTTTGCGGGTTTCCAGATTGCTCGCCCAGTACATAGTTTTCACCTGCGTTAGTTCCCACTCCTAAAGGGTAGCGCCCGTTTAGATTGGGTAAAGCGAAAGTTGTGATCCCGTCACCACCATACGTTGTTCCTAAAATGGAAAAAAGTGCAGAATTTTCAGAAATACTCAATAAGCTTCCATCGCAGAACATGAAGTTTACTGGAGCGAAGTTTCCGGAGAATGACTTGATGACTCCCATTATTTCATCCATGGTTAATATTTTTTTCAGTTTTAAATATTCCTACTCTTTTCAAGGCTTTTCGGATACCGCCATGTTGGTTTTTATATGTCACGTTTTGTTGACAATTCAAAGTAACGACAATCATGAAATTTGTAGTAGAGTAGAAAATACCAAATTCAGAATTACGTATTTCTACGGAATAATATATTAAAGTAAAGATAAAAAAAACCTTCAGATTTTTCTAAAGGTTTTGAATTATTATTAAAATATTCCACTTATTAATGTTAATTATTTATATTTTTTCAATTATAATTAACATTATTTTTGTTGGGAAGTTGGCTCTACATGATCTTCCGGAACATTTTCGTCTGCAAGGTTTACAATTCTAGTCACCGCGAAAGAGTCAGTTCCTGTCTGGATAACTGCAAACTGGCTATAAGAAGTTCCTGAAGAATTATAAGGTGTTGCGAAAACTTCTCCGTTTGGTGTTACTACTACTGCGCTTATGTTTTGTAAAAGACATACGCCACGGCTGCTGGCCTCCCAAGTCGAATTGGCGGCTACACTATATTCATCATCTGAGCAGAATATGCTCATATATGAAACTTTACCTGTTACAAGATAATTGGTAGAATTTGTGATTCTTACTAATGGATAAGACATAATATTAATTTTTTGGATTAGCTTCCTACTCTCTTTAAGGCTTTTCGGATTTCGCCTTTCATATATCTGAACTTTAGCAATAATGAACAATACAAATGTATAATGAGGTACAAACAGAAAATAGAGTAGAAATTACCAAATTTTCAATGCGTACTTTTACTTAATCTAAACATGATTTTAATTCTGTAAACCGATGCAGATTTTGTATTTTTGTCTACATCAATTAATGTAAAAAATGAACGAATTTGTAGTTTCAGAACTTAAAAACAATATCGCCGAAATCACATTCGGAACTCCAAAAAGCAATTCCCTTCCGGGAGCCATTCTTGAAAAACTAGCACAGACAATTTTAGATGAAGGTGCAAAAGATGAGGTAAAAGCCATTCTTGTAAAAAGCGAAGGCGAGAAAGCTTTCTGTGCAGGTGCCAGTTTCGATGAACTTTTAGCTATTGAAGAGCTGGAAGCCTCAACAAAATTTTTCGGAGGTTTTGCGAAAGTCTTGAACGCGATGAGAAACTGCGGTAAAATTGTAGTAGTAAGAGTTCAGGGGAAAACGACTGGCGGAGGTGTAGGAATTGCCTGCGGAGCAGATTATTGTTTTGCCACGAAAGATTCTGCTTTGGCTTTAACTGAAATTAATCTTGGAATCGGGCCTTTCGTGATCGGTCCTTATGTAGAAAGAAAAATCGGGAAGTCTCAGTTTTCAGCAATGGCGATTGATGCAGATTTCAGATCTGCAGAATGGGCCGAACAGCACAATATTTATCATTCTGTCTCTTCAACTATTGAAGAAATGGATGCTAAGCTTGAAAAATTCCTTCAGACCCTGGCTTCAAGAAGCAGTGATGCTTTAGCTTTAATTAAAAAAGTTTCTTGGGAAGGAACAGATCATTTCAATGATTTAATGCCTGCAAGAATTCACATGAGCGCAAGCCTGATTTTGGAAGATTCTGCTAAGAAAAATATAGAATCTATTAAAGAGAGGTTGAGGGTGAAGTAAATTTTTCACTAAAAATAGGATAATAATTTATTTTATACATTCATTAATAATTTTTATAATATGAAAAGCTTTAAAGTGTAAATTTTGCATTTTAAAGCTTTTTTTTATGAATATAATTTAAGCAATTAATACAATTAACGTTTTATTTTTATCAATTTACAATAAATAGTTGAGGTTAATCGATTATTTAATATTTTGTTTGGTAGTATTAATTTTTATTAACACATTTGCTGTTAAAACAAAAAAACACTAAATAAATGATGAAACTAAAGTTTTGCACGCTTAGCGTTGCAACAGTATTCTTTATTGGTCAAAACCTATCTGCACAAAAAAAGAAAGGCGACACTCTGACCAAAGAAAAGCAAATTGACGAAGTTGTGATTGTGGCCTATGGGTCTCAGAAAAAAGAAACCCTTGTTGGTTCCAATACTGAGATCAAAGCCAAGCAATTTGCAGACCGACCTATTACCAATATCGGGCAGGCTATCGACGGAGCGAGTCCCGGGGTGAAAATAAGTACAGGAACAGGACAGCCGGGAAGTGCCCCTGGTATTCAGATTAGAGGAATCAGTTCTTATGCGGGCTCAAATGATCCGTTAATTATTTTAGATGGAACTCCTTTTACAGGTTCATTATCAGCGATTAATACAAATGATATAGCATCTTTTAACATTTTGAAAGATGCCGCTTCTACGTCCCTTTACGGGTCTGCAGCTGCTAATGGAGTGATTCTAATTACAACAAAATCCGGAAGAAAAGGTGGTAGGGATGTACTTAATTTTAATATGAGTACGGGATATGTGGGAAGATCAATACCTGAATATGACAGAGTAAATGCGTATCAGTATTATCCTCTTATCTGGGAAGCGATGAGAAACGGACAACTGGCTATTGGAAGTACTTTGACAAATGCAAATGCCTATGCTTCTACAAACTTGATTTCAGGTGTCTTAAAACAAAATGCTTTTGATATTGCCAATAACTTGTTGGTGGTAGATGGGATTCTTAATCCTAATGCAAAATTGAAATATGCTGATCTTGATTGGCAAAAACCATTGATCAGAACAGGTTTCAGACAAAATTACGAATTGAATTACAGTGGTGGAACAAATAAAACAACATACTATTCATCAATAGGGTACACTAATGAGTCTGGATATCTTGTAAAATCAGACTTTGAGAGATTTACGGCAAAATTAAAAGTAGATTCGCAAATTAGAGATTGGCTAAAATTAGGGACAAGTCTTAATGCTGTATCATCTTACGGAAATAATGCAATAGACGGAGCCAGCAGTAACAGTTCTTATGTTAACCCATATAACTGGATAAGAAATATTGGTCCGATTTATAGCCCATTTGCCCATGATCCTAATACATTTGCTACTCTTTATGATGCAAACGGAAATGTAATGTATGATAATTCTGCAAGAGGAGCAGATGCAGCTTCCGGAAGAAATGTTGTTCAGGAAAACCTTTTAAATAGTGATGTTTCTAAAAATTTTTACATCATTTCAAGAGCATATGCCGAATTTAAAATTGATCCTTACCTTACACTATCTACAAACGTAGGGTATGATGTAAGAAATAACAGGAGAAGCAAATATGGAAATAAAATTATTGGTGATGCAGCACCAGCAGGATCTTCTGATAGAACGTCTATCATTGAGCAGACCCTTACATTTAATCAATTATTAAATTATAAAAGAAAATTCGGGTCGCATAATTTTGAGTTTTTATTAGGCCATGAAAATTACAAATATATGTATGAATATTTGTATGGCTATAAAACAGGACAGGTTGTTGATAATAATGTAGAATTAATTAACTTCATTACTCCTACATCATTAACTTCTCAAACAGATAACTATCGTAAAGAAAGTTTCTTCTCAAGGTTAAATTATGATTACAAATCAAAATATTTATTATCAGGATCTGTAAGATGGGATGCATCATCAAGATTTGCTAAAGATGTAAGATGGCATCCGTTCTGGTCAGTAGGAGCAGGATGGAGAATAAAAGGCGAAGAGTTCCTTAAAAACTCCAATACAATAAGTGAGTTGAAATTGAGGGGATCATATGGGCAAGTTGGGAATGATAACACCAATACCAGTGATAATGCCCAGAATTTTTATATGTATCAAAATACCTATAGCTTAGGATATAATAATGCTCAGGAAGCTGGAATATTATTCAACGTTAAAGCTGATCCTACAATCACATGGGAATCCAATAATCAATCTGATTTGGCTTTGGATTTCGGGCTTTTCAATAACAGAATTACGGGGACGGTAGAATATTACAACAGGATTACAAAAGATATGATTTTCCCTGTTCCACAACCTGTTTCTGCGGGTATTCCTGGAAACGCTATTTATAAGAATGTGGGAACGATGTATAATAGAGGACTTGAAATCGGTTTAAATGCAGATGTAATTAAAACTCCGAATTTCGTGTGGAGCTTAAATGCAAATGCTTCTACCCTTAAAAATGAAATCACACAATTATCAGACGGAATTACAGAAATTATTAATGGTTCTAAAAAAATATCCGTAGGGCATTCGGTATACGACTATTGGATGAAACAATGGTATGGTGTAGATCCAGCTGATGGATCACCATTATTTTTAGTTGCCGACGCTTATGCCAATACTACAGCTTCAGATATAAGAACTGTGAATGGTGTTTTGGTTACGACTAACCATAATAAAGCCAAGCTCGATTATTCCGGATCTGCTATTCCTAAAATGTTTGGTAGTTTTGGTACTTCTTTAAATTATAAGCAATGGGCTTTATCAACAATGTTTACTTACCAGATTGGAGGTAAAACATATGATTCGAATTATCAAACTTTAATGTCTAGCTATTCCCAAGGAGGAGCTCTTAGTACAGATATTTTAGATCGATGGACAACCCCTGGACAAATAACCGATGTCCCTGCATTAAATTCGGCAACTTATCTGAATTCTAATGCTACTTCAAGCAGATGGCTGGTAAAATCAGATTTTATATCATTAAGACAGGCAACTTTAAGCTACAGCTTCAATCCTGAAGAAATTTCAAGATATGGGCTTACCTCTTTAAAACTTATCTTATCCGGTGAAAATCTTTGGAGTAAAACGGCAAGAAAAGGTTTAGAGCCCGGTCAGTCATTTAACGGTACTACAACAAACAGATATACACCGGCAAGAATTATTTCAATTGGCGCTAATTTATCATTCTAAAAAATACAAATATGAAAAACATCAGAAAACATTCTAAAAAAATACTTGCAGTTTCTTCAGTTTTAGCTGTACTTTCACTAAGTTCTTGTCATAGCGATTACTTAGACACAGACCCTACAACTGCGGTTTCCGAGCAAGCAGCTTATTCTACAGCAAGCAATTTAATGGCTATCATCAATGGTATGCATAGAGATATGTATTACCGACAAAATTCTAACCAGGGACAAAACGGACAAGGCGGAATTATGATTATGATGGATGCATTAGGAGAAGACCTTGTATTTCCATCTACAGGAAACGGATGGTATCTTAGTACCCTGAGATGGCAGGATCAGGTAAATGAAAATGCCTCGAATAATTTTTACCCATACCAGTTTTATTACGCCCTGATCAGAAATGCCAATCTTGTTATAGCTAACGGGCCAAAAGTTCCTACACCTACTACTGCCGATGCCAATACTGTAAAACAGGCCATCGGGGAGGCATATGCTTTTAGAGCTTTTTGCTATTATATGCTTGTACAGATTTATGGGAAAAGGTTTGTACCCGGCGTTTTAAATACACAGCTAGGAGTACCATTAAGACTAGTTGCCGACGAATCGCCAATGAAAAGAAGTTCCGTAGCAGATGTTTATATTCAAATTAATAATGATTTAAATGAAGCACAGAACAGGCTTGCCGGAAGCACAAGAACAACAAAATCGCACTTTGATGAAAAAATTGTTTTAGGCTTGAAAGCAAGAGTAGCTCTAACACAAGGTAATTATGCGTTAGCTGCATCTTCTGCAAAAGCTGCTAGAGTTGGTTTTAACCTTATGGATAACTCTGCTTATATGGCAGGATTCAATAATTTAGCCGGAAATGGTGAATGGATGTGGGGTGCTACAATTATCTCCGATCAGACTGACTATTTTGGAAACTTTGGGGCTTATATGTCACGTAATTATAATTCTACGAATATTCGCCAGGCGCCTAAAGCTGTGAATAGTAAATTGTATAATATGTTTCCGACAACAGATGTAAGAACGAAAGTCTTTGATCCAACAGGAGCACATACATCTCTTTCTCTACCGGCTACCTTTGCTAAGTTTCCTTATACAAGTCAAAAATTTCTTTCAGCAAGCACTTCAGACAGTAGGGTAGATGTACCTTATATGAGAGCTGCGGAAATGTATCTTATTGAAGCTGAAGCATTGGCGAGATTGGGAGATGAAGCAAATTCTAAAATAGTATTTAATGCATTTACAAAAAACAGAAATTCAGAATATCCTGGGTCTTCCGCAACAGGAGCTGCATACATTACTGAAATTCTGAATAGTAGAAGATTGGAATTATGGGGTGAAGGTTTCAGATTCTTTGACTTAAAGAGATTAAACCAGGATCTTGACAGAACCGGAGCTAACCATTCTTCAGTTGTAGACAACAATGTAATGACGGTTTCAAGTACAGATAAACGATGGGAATTTTTGATTCCGAAAGCTGAGATCAATGCCAATCCGCTTATAGAACAAAATCCGTTATAATTTCATACAAACAAATTTTTAATATTGATTGCCCTGCCTTGTTGGTAGGGCTTTTATGTTAATATGACCCCGCCCCAACAAAGAGAATTTAAAATTCACTTCATCTTTTTCAAAAAATATTTTGTCGGATAAAAAAAAACAATAACTTTGTATTTCAAAGTTCTTTATATGGATTCAAAAAACTATCACGAAGATCTGTCACATATTCGCTCCATGATGGAACGTTCTTCCCGCTTTATTTCATTAAGCGGATTATCCGGAGTTTTTGCGGGAATGGCAGCACTTATTGGCGCTGGTTATGTGTATTTTGTTTTTCAGAGGGAAGGAATAGACTATTTTGATGGAGAAAGAAACATTTTCGGACCGACTTTGGTTAAAGAGCTTGTAATTATCGGTACTGTAATTCTTTTAACAGCAATTCTCAGCGGTTATATTTTTACAGCAAATAAAAGTAAAAAGAAAGGATTAAAGATTTGGGATGCAACAACGAAAAGACTCTTAGTAACGTTTGCAGTTCCTTTGGTGACGGGAGGTATTTTCTGCCTTGCTTTACTTTATCATCATCTTTTTGTATTCGTTGCACCTGCGACATTGATTTTTTACGGAATTGCACTTGTAGGTGCAGAAAGATATACACTCACTGATATAAAATATTTAGGCTACTGTCAGATTATTTTAGGGCTGATGTCTTTATTCTTTTTGGGTTGGGGATTATTGTTCTGGGCATTTGGTTTTGGTGTTTTGCATATCGTTTACGGATTAATCATGCATAAAAAATATAAATAAAACATAAATTTGCAGGCTTTAAAAAAGCAGTTTTTAACAACCTGCGCAATTTTCTATTATGATAAAAATAAATCAACTCAACAAAGAATTCGAAAGCCGTGTAAGATTGGGCATTATGTCCGTTCTTATGGTCAACGACTGGGTTGATTTTTCGGAGATGAAGAGTTTGCTGGAGGTTACGGATGGTAATATGGCCAGTCACAGCAACGCTTTGGAAAAAGCAGGATATATTGAAGTGAAAAAAGAATTTGTAGGTAAAAAACCACGAACGTCCTACCGTGTTACCCAAAGTGGAAGGGAAGCTTTCACTGAACATATCAATGCCCTGGAAAAATTATTGAGTAAATAAAGGCAAATTTTTTTTACCACTTAACTTTGAAATACAAAGTACTTTAAAAATGTTAAAATTTAAAAATATGACTACAACAAAACAAAAATCAACACTAATCTTCACTGTACCGGCTTTATTGCTGACTATAGCGTTTTTCGGAAACCTTTTTGTAGAAGGTTGGAACTGGTCTCCATTCGACTTCATCATTGCAGGAGTTATGCTCTTTGGAACTGCTTTTTTCATCAATAGAGTAGTAAGATCAAAGAAAACATTTTTCTCCAGATTACTTATCTGTATGATGATTTTACTTGTATTGTTCCTAATATGGGCAGAATTGGCAGTCGGGATTTTCGGGAGCCCGTTTGCAGGAAGCTAAAAAATATAAGAATGTATTAATTACAATTAAATAAACTATGAAAAAAATACGCGTTCAGTTTCTTCTTTTTGTCTACGAAAAAACTCAAAAATTATACAGGAAATATTTTAAAAAAAAGAAAAGACAATGGCAGTTTACAGAAAAGCAATTGCTTGAATTTCAGGAAGATTCTCTAGGGAGAAAACTTGGAGAATTTTATAAAAAACATGGTTTTACAATGATCCCGAAAATGGAAAACCACGATGTTCATCATTTAATTACAGGTTGTGGAACCAATTTCGAAGATGAAATTGCCATGCAGTTTCTCCTTCTGGGAAACGGAAAACTGAATGCCCATCTTTTAGCCGCCGTTGTTTTAGGGACTTTGATTCTGCCGGAATATTTAAAAATCTATATAAAAGCATTTAAAAAAGGACAAAATATGCGTCCGTTTTACCATTGGGATTTCGAAGCTTTGCTTTGGCAGAATTTTGAACATCTGAAAGATTTTATCCAACAGAGAGAAACAGCCGTAATTTATTAATGGTTTTTATGGAAAATATAAAATTCAGTAAGGAAGGGAAAGTGACATTTCTTGCATCATGGTTGTTGGGAACCATCTTACTATTGGGCTATATTTTCACAAAGTCATGGGTTTTTGTCTGGACTGGGTTTTATTATGTCTTAGCTGCAAAAATCATTAATGTTATTGTTTTTTTTCATGAATTCCTGGCTTTTGTAATTGATGTTACCGATAAAAAGTCCCACGGAAATTCTTCCCTGCTGATTCTCCTGAATATTCCGATTGCAATTGCTTACTTCTTTATATTCTGTAGTTTATGAATCCCTCAACCTTTAATTTAAACTTAAAAAAATGAAAACACATCACTATATATTTCTTACGACGGCCTTATTTATCATTTTATTTTACGATCAGGAGCTCGGCTTGAATGTAGGAATTATTGGAATTATTTATTCCCTGCTTACTCTTATCAGAACGCCGAAAAAGAACAGGACAAAAACATTCTTTTTCCTTTTTGCAGCAAGCATTCTTTCGGATATCGCATTTGCTTGGTACCGCGATTTTCCTTCATTATTGGCGGTTGTAAGTTCTTTTTTGCTCTTAGGATACCGCTCGAAAAACAGAAGAATGAAAATTCTTTTCCTGATCCCGGTTTTCGTGACAAATTGTTTTACAGCGCTTTGCCGATTTTTCAGTTTTGATGAATGGCTTCCAAAAAAAGATGTTCCCGGATTGTGGCAGAAAACACTGGCTTTTGTTTTAATTCCTTTAATTCTGATTTCCGTTTTCTTTGGAATTTATTCTGCCGGAAGTGATCATTTTGCCAATCTTTTCGCCAATATTGAATTTGATATTAATTTCTGGCAGCTCTTAGCAATCACGGTTCTGGGCTTTTTTATTGCCTTTAATTATTGGAACTATGTGGTTGAAAAAATCATTTACAAGAGCAATCACCTGTTGAGCAATGATTTTCAGGAAAAGGACAAAATTCAGAAGTCGACCTATTCATTCCTTGATCTGGATGCCGAGAGAATGAGTGGTGTAATTTCTTTCCTTGCCTTAAATATTTTGTTGATTTTTTTCATCATTACCTACAATTATGAACAATTTTATGAAGTCTCAAAAACTCCGGCTCAACTTTCTGAAGAAACGCATGAAAGGGTAAATGCAGTGATCATGTCTATTGTGATGGCCATTTTAGTGATCATGTTTTATTTTAAATCAAGTTTTAACTTTGATCTAAAGGCGGGTTTCATGAAAATTTTAGCTAAAATCTGGATTTTCCTGAATGCCATTCTTGTTGTTTCTGCGATGGTTAAAAACTCGGAATACATTATCAATTATGGATTTACTTATAAAAGATTGGGTGTTTACGGATTTTTGATTTTAGCCTTAATTGGTTTGATAATGACTTTTATAAAAATTCAGCAGAAGAAAAGAAATGCTTTCCTTTTCAATACAATGACTTGGTATTTCTACGGGTTTATCCTGATTTGCAGCTACGTCAACTGGGGAGGAATCATCACTTCAGAGAATATGAAGCGCAAGGATTTTGTTGTAGATTATCATAAAAATCAGATTAATTTCAATGAAAAAATTCTTTTAAAATATGCCGAAGAAAAAAAGGATTCAAAATTAAAAGCTGAAATTTTAAACAAAATAAAACCGGAACAAAAAGAAAAGTTTTTTTCAAAAATTCTTTATTATCAAACAATTGAATAAAAAAATACAGCTTATAGTTTATGGTAAAATTTTAATAAACTTTTTAAATGATAAAAAAATTAAAGGAAAATCAAAGATTTGAAGTGACTATACTACTCGTTTTCATGACTTTATTTTGCTTCAGTCTTTCCATTTTCAGATATTATATCAGCGAAACAAAAGTATTCCTTTTTCTGAACTGGAATTTGTTTCTGGCTTGGATTCCGTTTGCCATCAGCAGTTTTTTATTAATTTTTAATATTAAAAGTAAAATTTCATTGGCATTTGCCATTGCAGTCTGGATCTTATTTTTTCCGAATTCACCTTATATTCTGACCGATCTTTTTCACCTGAAAATCAGAAGTTCAGTACCGATCTGGTATGACCTCGTGGTAATTCTTTCGTATGCATGGACAGGGCTGTTCTGCGGATTTATCAGCTTACTGGATATTGAAAAATTGCTGTCGGGTTATTTTAAAAAAACAACGATCAGCTATATAACGATTTTCTTTTTATTTCTAACAAGTTTCGGCGTGTATCTCGGAAGATTTTTGAGATGGAACAGTTGGGATATTCTGAATAATCCTTTCGGTTTGTTCAACGATATTATTGTGAGAATCATCTATCCGATGGAGTATACAAAAACCTGGGGTGTAACGATTTTAATGGGAATCATGCTCAATTTTATGTATTTTATGATGAAGTCGATGAAGAATATTAATAAGACAATGTATTTTCATACACATTAAAACAATTCAAATCGTAAATCTAATGTTTTTTTAAGGTGAAAATTTTGTCAATGGAACAATTTTGGCTTCAAAATCTATTCAAAAGCCGAAAATTTTAAAATTATCATTTAAAAATATATATTATGAAAAAATCCTTATTGCTGATCCCATTGATAATGATTTCCTGTAAGAAAGACCCCGAAGTTTTGGAAACTCAGAATAAAGATTCAATGGCGGTTACGGAACAACCCGCTCCTGTGGATAAAGTAGATTCTGCTGCACTGAGGAAGAAAGATTCAATCATTAATAATGCTCCTAAAACCAAGGAAGTTTTAAGAAAAGGGGTGATGAGAAACATGAAAGACGGGCAGATTATCAGAACCGCAGATGCGGAACAGTTACCTTTTACTGTAGGTGAAGAATTTACAAAAGATGATCAGGAATTTATTTTGAAAATAACGGACTTCAATAAACCGAATATCAAAGCCAGAATCTCAACAAAAGAGAAGGATTTTAATATCCGCTTCAATCAGATAAAATTACCCAACGGCGATTATGACGGACCTTTCGGAAGAGAAATTTCTTACGATGTGAAAGATAAAGGCGAAGTTTGGCTGATTATCGGGAAGAGCAATATGGCTTCCGGAAATACAAAAGGAAGCTTTACTGTAAGTGTGGAATAATTTTAATCAATTTGGTATAATTTCTGCAAATAAAACTTTAAAATTTACTATTATGAAAAATATATTTTTGACAGCGGCAGTAGCTTCGGTTGCTTTAGTGAGTTGTGGAACAGTGCAGTCGTTGGTTCAGAATACATTTCCTTATACAGCCAATGTTTTAGTATCCACGGGAGTTCCTGCTGATAAAGAGGTTTCTTCCACAGCAACAGCTTCCAATGTTCAGACATGGTTTGGAGGCAACAATAATGCGAAAATTAAAGATGTAAGAATTTCAGATGCGAAAGTTTCTGTGGTTTCTCCTTCGGGCGGAAATCTGAGCGCTTTTAAATCAATCAAAGTTTATATCTCTTCAAGCGGAACCGGAGAAAGACTGGTGGCTTCAAGATCTGACATTTCTACTGATGCATCAAGCTTAAATCTGGATTTGGAAAATACCGGATTTTTGGATGAAGTGGTGAAAAGCACAGGTGTTACCGTAAGAACGGTTTATGTATTGAAAAACCAGACTAGTTCGGATATGAACCTTAGAATTGCCCTTAATTTCAGCAGTGTTCCTGCGAAATAGTTTTATAAAAGTTTATTAAAGAAAACGTCTTTCAAACAATTGAAAGACGTTTTTTATTTTTTTTAGACTTTTTAAAATTTATGGCAAATATTTTCAACATTAAGAAATTAAGACCTTAAAGGTTTTTGCCTAATAACTTAAAAAGTAATTTGTTGATTTCTTGATTCTTAGTAATAGCCCAATTTCTTAAATCCTTAAGGTTTAAAAGAAAACAAACCAGTTTCTAAATTAAGATGGTGGGCGAAAACTTCAATATTATTTAAAATCTACCAATTCAACATCAAAAATAAGCGGTGCTCCGGGAGGAATTACGCCGCCTGCGCCATTATCTCCATAGGCAAGATTGGACGGGATGTAAAATCTGTATTTAGCACCTTTGCTCATCAGTTGGATACCTTCAGTCCAGCCCGGAATCACGCCGGAAAGGTTCATCTCGATAGGTTTACCGCCGTGTTTATCGGTAGAATCGAAAACAGTACCATCGGTCAGTTTACCAGTATACGTTACAGTAGCTGTGCTGGATGCAGTAGGTTTTGCTTTTCCATCACCTTCTTTCAATACTTCGTATTGTAAACCGCTGGCTGTGGTTTTTACGTTCTTGTTCAGTTTGTTTTTGGCAAGAAATTCTGCGCCTTTCTTTTTATTTTCTTCAGCTTTTACCTTGGCTTCAGCTTGTCTTTTTTCATTTTGCTTCTGCATAAAGCCTTGTAGGAAAGTGTCTTTTTCCCCGGCAGAGAATAATTTCGGCTTATCAGAAAACTCATCTTTTATCGCCTGAGCCATAAGATTTGGATCTATAGAAAATCCCTGTCTTTTCATGTTTTGGGCAATATCCAAACCGATGTAATAAGATGCTTTCTGATCTTCGGTATAGTTGGTCTGAGCAAATGCAAAATTAGTTGCTGTAAGAAGAACTAAGGTAATTAATGTTTTTTTCATTTTTTAATTTAAAATATAATAAGTTGTAAATTTAGGCTTTTGTAATGGAATCCATGACAATTGTTACGGGTCCGTCGTTAATTAATGAAACTTTCATGTCTGCACCAAACATTCCGCTTTGGGTTTTTAGTCCGGATTTTGAAATTTCTTCTTTAAAATAATCAAAAAGAGGAATGGCAATATCTGGTTTTGCCGCTTTAATGAAAGATGGGCGGTTTCCCTTTTTATAATCTGCAATTAATGTAAACTGGCTGATACACAGTATTTCTCCTGCTATATCAACGACAGATAAGTTTAGCTTTCCTTCATCATCTCCGAAAATTCTTAGGTTTAAAATTTTCTGAACCATCCAGTCAGCATCCGTTTTTGAATCATTTTCATCAACTCCTACCAAAAGCATTAATCCTCTCCCGATTTCCCCGACAATTTTTCCATCTACTTTTACATGGGACTCGGAAACTCTTTGTATGACGACTTTCATTTTTTAATAATAAATATTTAAAATTTTCCCGGCAGGATCATAATTATAAAGATAAGTTTTGGGAGGAACGTTTGCTACTGCAGTCGGCTGTCCGGTAAGCAAAATCCATTGTGCATTATCTTTCGGGCAAACCACTTTAATATTGTCCTTCACTTCAAGAGTCGTATTATTGTCAGGACAGATGTGCGGCGCATTTCGGTCGTATGCTTTAAAAGTATTATCGGAAGCCCTTACCACGATAAGTCCTCTCGTTCCGGATTGCTGTTCATTGATGTAAACCCAGCCTCCGACCTGGTTCAGGGAATAATAAGCGGGAAGGTTCAGGTTTAAGGTTACATTGATGGGGTTATTGGGGAAACAACTCACGGTATCTTCCCTGTTTCCGCATGAATTTAAAGATAAATTACTGAAAATCAATAAAGTGCTTAT
>CBFGVN010000020.1:0-19040 GCA_965651845.1 uncultured Chryseobacterium sp.
CATTCTTTTTTAAAATTAACCATAAAAGTCAGACATAAAATCGTTGCCGACGGATTGAATGATGAGACTTTTGATGTTACCAATAAAGGAATTCACCTGAAAGCACAGGAATTTAATAATCTCCTTGAAGATCCCAATACAATTGTAGTAGATTTCAGAAATCACTACGAAAGTGAAGTGGGACATTTTGAAGGAGCCATCACTCCGGATGTTGAAAATTTCAGAGAAAGTTTACCGATTATCAACGAACAATTACAGGATTTTAAAGAAGATAAAAACCTTTTGATGTACTGTACGGGTGGAATTCGTTGTGAAAAAGCCAGTGCTTACTTCAAGCACCAGGGTTTTAAAAACGTTTATCAATTGGAGGGCGGAATTATTGAATATACCCGCCAGATAAAAGAGGAAGGGATAAAAAGTAAATTTATCGGTAAAAATTTCGTCTTTGATCATCGATTGGGAGAAAGAATTACAGATGATATCATCGCGCAGTGTCACCAATGCGGAAAGCCTTGTGATAATCATACGAATTGTGCCAATGATGCGTGTCATTTATTGTTCATTCAATGTGATGAATGTAAAGCAGTGATGGAAAACTGTTGTTCGACAGAATGTCTGGATATCATCCATTTGCCTGTAGATGAGCAGATAAAACTAAGAAAAGGATTACAGGTTGGAAATAAAGTTTTCAGAAAAGGTAAATCGGAAGCTTTGAAGTTTAAAAAATCGGGTGATCTGCCGAATAAACCTCTAGCAAAAGCAGTACAGGCAGAATCGAAAGATATTCGCCAGAAAATAAAAGTTAAAAAGACTTTGATCGGAAAGGCGGAACATTATTATTCAAAATCTAAAATTGCACAGTTTTTAATTGAAAATAAAGAACTTTCTGTGGGTGATAAAGTTTTGATTTCAGGACCAACAACAGGAGATCAGGAAATTACAATTACACAGATCTTTGTAAACGGGGATTTTAGTGATACTGCGAAAGTTGGTGATCAAATTACTTTTGAACTTCCGTTCAGAGTTCGTTTGTCGGATAAATTATATAAGATTTTGCAAAGTGAAAATGCATAATAATTATGTTAAAAGCTGAGCTCAGAAAGAAATATATGCAAAAAAGAAAAGCCTTGTCCACCGATAAGGCTTTCTTGTTATCTGAAAAGATTTTTGCAAATTTTATTAATTATTTTCAACCAAAAGAAGGGGAGAAGGTGCATGTTTTCATTCCTATTTTAGAAAGAAATGAAATTAATACTCAGATTTTTATTGATTATTTTTTGAAACAAAATATTCGTGTTTTTGTACCGAAAGTTGTTGCAGATGAATTAATTAATATAGAAATTTTTGCAGACACCCAATTTGAAACCAGTACATGGGGAATTCCTGAACCTGTTTCGAATGAAGATTCTGGGGAAAAATATTTTCACTATGTCATCACTCCTCTTTTATATTGTGATGATAGAGGCAATAGAGTAGGCTATGGCAAAGGTTTTTACGATGCTTTTTTTAAAAGTGTTTCTTCTGAAATAGAAAAAAAAATCGGAGTTAATTATTTTAACCCCGATGAAATGATCGACGATGTCTGGGAACATGATATTCCGCTGGACTATTTGGTTACGCCTACAGACGTACTGTCTTTTTTGAAAGGATTGGAATAAAAATCTAAAAAGAAAAATTTAAACTCATTATTCGTATTTGGAGTAGAAACTAAAATGTATTGGGCGTTTTTCTCGAAAGATCCTAACGATTTATTTTTACTGTCGAAATATTCTACATTGAATTTCGCAAAATCTAACGTGTCTTTTTTATAAAAATCTTTATAAACTTCCAGGCTGTTTACTTTTACACTTTTTACTTTCAAACTATCGAGTTCATGGAATAATTTTTTGAAAGTAAGGCTATCGGGTTTATGAAAATAACTCTGCATCTGAGAATAGATAACCGTATCAATCTCCGTATTTCTATTTCCTGAAAGATATAAAGTCGAAAGATCCAGAAGTTCCTGCACTTTTTGTTTGGTGATGAGATTGATTGCCTGTGCACTGTCCATCTTTACAGCTGGATAAGATGCTGTGTTAGTACTGTTTCTAAGTTTATCAAGGTCGCTTACTTCTGTCTTTTTATTATTACAGGAAACAAATGCAAGAAGTAATAGGGTAAATAGTAAAAAATTATTTATTCTTTTCATCTGTGGTTGCAATTTTAAATTTAATGGAGATGATCTTTCCTTTGTTATCCTTTTTCATTTCGATTACACTTAAATTTTTTAAGGATGTAGTAGGAGTGGTTACTAGTGTGATGTATTTTTGTTTGTCAAGTCTCTCGATACCATACGTATTATTGTCATATACCTGATAAATGACTGCATTATTACTGATTAAATTTTCCAACTGGTTTCTTTTCTGCTTGATCAGAGCCAGCTGCTCCTCTTTCGGAGCACCGGTAACATCTTTTATGGAGAAATAATAAGCCGCCATCTTATAGTCATCCGGTTTCAGCTCGATCATTTCTTCATCAGGGGCATTTTCTAAGCTTCGATTTACTTCCAGATACTCATAGAATGGTGCACTGATCTGCATTTTCAGGTTTTTATCCTTGGTAGAATAATAAAAACACTCACCAGGTTTTATTTTAAAGAGAATAGGAGATTCGTTCTCTTTGATGACTTTTATTTCCAGTGTATTAATGACTCCAACACCTCTGTCGGCATCGGTAAAACAATATTTATAAGTTTTGGAAAAAATTTCATCCTTGAATCCTAAAATACCGGTAATGATAATCAAAATTGAAGTTACAATCGCCCAGGCATTCTTTTTGAAAAAATTTTTCTTCGGTTTTGATGCCTCAGAGTTAAGGGATTGTGATAATTCTGATTTTTGATTAACTATTTGATTTACAGTTGTTGATTTTTGTAAATCAGTATTTTCAGGGGCTTTAAATTCTATTTTTTGAGGCTGAATTTCAGTTTTTGTAAGTTCAGGAGAATTTGCAGCTGTTTTTTCCAATTCCTGTATTTCTTCATCACTTAAATCGTCATCATCCGTTAATAATTCTCCAGCAAAAAGATGCTGCTTTTTGAATTCGTACCAAGAGTCGTAACCCGCATAAATACTTAATAAATTGAGCATGTCAATTCTTGGTAATTTGGTAACGGGAGATGTTTTGAAATAAGTGTAAAAAGATTTTTCGCTGATGTTTCCTTTAGCCTTTTTGCGAAGATCTTCTTGGAAATATATAATATCTATGCCCTTCCATTTTGATATATCATCATAGGAAGGAGTGTATTCTTTCAAATATTGAGCCTGTACATCCCTTTTCAGCTGCTCAAAGTGTAATATATCTAAATCTGTCAAACTTTTTAAAAGTAATTAATTTATTGATTATCAGTTGTATTAATTTGTAAAACTATTTTACAAAGGTATTACAATTATTTTTCCTAAACAAATTTTCTATCTGCTATACCTTTGTCTTGTTCAAATAACCGAACAGATAAAAGATTTTATAAAACAATATTAACAAAATTAAATTTAATTTATTATGAAAAAGTCATTATTCGTAGCTGCTATCGCTGCAATCTCTCTAGTTGCTTGTAAAAAAACTGAAGCTACTGCTACAGAAGGAGCTGATTCAGCTGCTGCTGCTACTACTGATTCAGCTGCTGTTGTAGTTGATTCTGCTGCTAAAGTTGTTGATTCTGCTGCTACTACTGCTGTAGATGCTACTAAAGATGCTGCTGCTGCTACAACTGCTGCTGGTGCTGATGCTGCTAAAACTGCAACTGAAGGTGCTGCTGACGCTGCTAAAGGTGCTGCTGATGCTGCTAAAGGTGCTGCTGATGCTGCTAAAGATGCAACTAAAGATGCTGCTAAGAAATAATTTTAGCTTACGCTTTAAAAATAAAAGAACCGCTCACCCAGTGATGCGGTTTTTTTATGCGCGTAATTTTAATGAGTAACCTTGTAATAAATTAAAACAAAAACCATTAATTATCAACCCCAACCCACTAGCCCTTTTTTTGTTTCAAAGATTCATAGCAGGTAATCGCTACAGCATTACTCAGGTTCAGAGAATCGATACTTCCGGCCATTGGGATCAACGTATTTTTTCCTTTTTCGATCCAGAAATCACTTAGACCTGAATGTTCTGTCCCGAATAAAACCGCAGATTTTTGCTTAAAATCTCTTTTATAAAGATCTTCCGCCGTTTCATCCATGATGGTGGTGTAAATATTAAAATTATTTTCCTGAAGAAATTCCAGCGTTTCCTGATTATCTGCCTGAAAAACAGCCATTCCGAAAAGACAGCCGACACTTGATCTGATAACATTCGGGTTATAAAAATCTGTTTTCCCGTCAGAAACAATCAGGGCATCAATTCCAAAAGCTTCACAACTACGTAAAATTGCCCCTAAATTTCCAGGTTTTTCAACACCTTCCACAATAATTACGGTAGAATTTTCTTTTGGATGAAATGAGGCTAAGTCTGTTTCTTTTGTTTTATAAACACCGATAATACCTTCTGAACTACCTCTGTAAGCAATTTTCTCGTACACTTTATCACTCACCAAATGAATTTTTCCCTTTGGAAGTTCTTTTTGAAAAATATTTTCAGAGATAAAAAATTCAACGGGCTCGAATCCAAATTTCTGGGCTCTTTCATTTTCCTGTTGCCCTTCTACTACAAAAACATCTGATTTCTTCCGAAATCGGTTATCTGTAAGAAGTTTGGTGATGTATTTTACTTTTTCGTTCTGGAAACTTTCTATTAACATTCCGCAAAATTATGTAAAATTTATCTTTAAATCCATTAAATAAAAAACCTCAGAGATGATCTGAGGCTGTGAAAATTTATTCTTCCGGATTTTCCAGCATGATCTGTGAATTATCAATCAAGCTTTGCGGAAGGTCTTTTTTATTTTTAATCCCTAAAGATTTTAATTTCTGAGTTTGTGTCACCAGGTTGTCATTTCCTGTAGAAAGCTGTTTGTAGGCATCATTGTAAACGTTTTTCGCCTGATCCAGATTCTTTCCGACTTTTTCCAGATTTTCCACAAAACCTACAAATTTATCATACAATTTTGCCCCTCTTTCGGCAATTTCCATTGAGTTTCTGTTTTGATATTCACGTTTCCAAAGGTCTGCAATCAACTTTAATGAAGTGATCAGATTGCTTGGATTCAATAATAAAACCCTTCTTTCGTAAGCAAAATTCCAAAGGTTCTGATCTGCCTGCATCGCAGCGATATAAGCAGGCTCGCTCGGAATAAACATCATCACAAAATCCAAAGATTTTCCGTAATCATCGTATGCTTTCTGGCTCAATTGGGTGATGTGATTTTTGATGGAAGATAAATGCTGATTCAGCTTCATGATATAAACATCCTGATCCGTTTCATCAACCAGCTCGGTAAAAGCGGTCAGAGAAACTTTAGAATCTATGATTACATTTCTTTCATCCGGATATTTTACAACGGCATCGGGACGCATTTTTTTACCTGAGAATTCAGAAAAAAGGGCTTTATTATCTTCATCCTTAAGCTCATGTTCAAGAAAATATTCCCTGCCTTTTACCAAACCGGATTTTTCCAGAATGCTTTCAAGGATCATCTCGCCCCAGTTTCCTTGTGTTTTGCTTTCGCCTTTCAAGGCTCGGGTTAATTTTTTTGCGTCTTCTGAAATCTGCTGATTCAATTCAGCTAATTCTTTTACTTTTTCAGCCAGAGAGAAACGTTCTTTATTTTCCTTTTCGTAAGCTTCATTTACACGGTTTTTTAAATCAGTAATCTTTTCCTGGAAAGGTTCAAGGATGGTTTTTAAATTATTTTGATTGAGTGTTGTGAATTTTTCCGTTTTCTCTTCTAAAATCTTATTGGCTAAATTTTCAAACTGAAGCTTAGACTCTTCCTGAATTTTCGCAATCTCTTCTTTCTGTGTTTCTAAAGACTTTTGCAAACTTTCATTAATGGCGGAAAGTTCAGAGTTTTTCGCAAAAATGTTTTGTTTTTCTGTTAAAAGACTTTCAATTTGAGTAACCTGCTTTGAATTTAATTGCTTTTGTTCCAAAAATTGAGCATTTAAAGAAGAATGTTCTGCAGATATTTTTGCAAATTCATTCTTTAAATCATTCAGCAGATCGGTTTGCTGCAGGTTCAGTTCTTTTTCTTTATTGATATTCTGATTCAGCTCCTGAATTTTCAAATTGGAATTTTCTAAATCTGAATTGTTTTTAATGTGTAAATTGTTCAGTTCATCATACGAACTTCTCGAAACCATCGACGATTTCAAGGCGAAATATAGAATAACCGCACCAAGAATTCCTCCGGCAATAAAACCGATAATTAAATATGTCATCTCCATGTTTCAAAATTACAAAAAGAAAAATTGATTTTTTACGGGAAACCTTATTATTTCTTACCAGAATTTCCACCATTTTTTTTCCGGCTTGTTATCGATAATTCCTACAGGATAATGTTGGTTATTGATTTCCATTAGTTTAAACACCAGGTCGTCGTCTTTGTTAAGATTAAAGTTTTGATGGGGCTGAACGAGAAGTTTTGAGCTCCCTATTTTACTTTCACGATCATAATCTTCTACTCTCGCCCATATTAGCTCAGGACTGTTTTTGTTATTGATAAGAAGAATCTGGATATCGTCAGGGAAACCTTGTGTCCTGAATTTATCATAAGCTTGATCCAGCCTGAAATATTCTAGATCTTTTCTTTCGTAAATTTTCAGATAATCAGGGATTTTTACATTGAATTCACTAACGATTTCATCTCCGGCAATTCGGAAGTCGGTTTCGTAAAAATGATCAAACCTTAAAAAAGCTCTTATTTTATCTTCAACTAAATTTTTGCCGATAATATATTCACCATCATTTTCTGTAAACAGATTTAATACATCTAAAGTAATGCCTTGCTCATGATCAATGTAGCTATAGCCAATAAGATTTTCTCCTTCGTATCCGGTCAACAACGAGGATATCATTGGATATTGTTTGAAATTTTTAATAATGATAAATTGATCCCAAAGTTGAATGAAGGTTGTCATTTGATTTATTTTAAAATTGATTAATCAAACATTTTTTGTACTCGATAAAATTTCAATATTTTTCACAACGTCACTACTTTCACATTTTTTTAATTCTTTCAATAAAGACGGAGTGAGGATTTTCGGATTTAAAATTTGTGATGCAACTTTTGCTGCAGCGTAATCAACAATTCCGATAACGGATTCTCTTAAAAAGTTAGGCGTATTTGAAGCAATAACTGCCGTTGCCCAAGAAGTATCTCTTGCTTTCGAAATGGCAAAATCTAAAACGGCATTGTCTTTTCCGTTCGAAATTTTATCAATTAAATCTACAGGATAGCAGATTTTATTTAATGAATCCTGAACTTTCTGGTTAATGGAGGCGATGACATTATTAATATTTTCAAAATCTTTCTTCAAGGGGTTAATTTTCCTGTAAGGCATGATCGAAGCGGCGGAAATTCCCAAGTCGAGGTTAATATGGGAATTCATTCCTAAGAAAATATGTTGCAGAATGAGAAGGTTTTTATTTTTTGTGGCTTCAAAGGCAAGATACCAGGAATTGGTACATCTTTTCCCTTTGGAATAGGCGTCCCAGGCTTCAAGGTAACGGTTTGCAAAAGCAATATCGAGCTGCGTCATTCTGGGATTGTCCTCGAATTTCTTTTGCTGGATTCCCTTCAAAACCTGAGCAGTCATAATTCGGTAAGTACAAGCAAAATATCCGGCCGGGCTTTGGTTTTCCTTTGCCCAAATGATAATTTCATCGAGTTTTTTAAGGATTTCTTCTATGGTTTTCATGCTGTTTTTAGTTTTTATAAATCTAATTATTTAATCACTAAAATAAATAAAAAGAAAAAAATATATACAATTTAAAATTGTTGCTATAAAAGTTGCGATAAAAACTGCTAAATTATCTCTCGTTTTATTTGTAAAAAATTTAATAATGAGATAATTAATGATGTACAAGGGTACCAGTAAAAAGAAATTAAATACTATTAGAGAATTGACTGATGCAAGAAGCAAAAACATCATCATTGTACTTACAACAGATGCTATTATTGCTCCAAAAAAACTGCTAATTATAGTGTTGGAATCAACCTTTAAATTCTCAGTTCTATAATGGATATCCGCGTATTTTTCTTCGACAAGAATTCTTATTTCCTGTCTCGATAATACATCCGAGCTTAATAATGAAAGGGCTTCTTCTTTTGAAGATTTATTTAAGTAATGCTGATGAATTTCTCTGATCATCTTATTGCGTTCATTCAATATTTGTTTTTGATTTTCAATTTCTTTTACAAAATCATCAATAGATCCTCTTTTTGAAATTTCATCTAAAAGTTCATTGCTCGGCTTTCCTTGATAGTCAACCTGATTTTTATAAGATTCAATTAAATCAGTATCTGAAAATTTACTGTAAAAGCTCATGATTAGGGATTCTCTTTCGAAATCTCTTTATGATGTTCCAGATACATCGGCAGTGCTGCAGAACCATACCAAGGGAAAATTTCATAGCTGAAAACTCCTGCCTGAACAGCCGGATCCGTTTTTACCCATTGCTCGGCCTCTTCTTTGGATTTGGTATTGAAAATAAACATTCCGCGGTAGTTTTCTTTATTTTTTTCCAGAAAAGGACCGGCAACAACTATTTTTCCCTCGTCTGCGAGTTTTCCAATATTTCCTAAATGTCCCTTCATCAGTTCGCCCATTTTGGTTTTGTCTTCGATCTTTGTAGGTCCGGTTGTGAGCATGACGATGGTGTAGGCTTTCATTCCGTATTTATCAGCGCCTAGTTTTGTTGCTAATTCCTGATTGAATTTTGGCTGTTCTGTTTTCTTTTGTGCCAACGAAAAAGTTGCAGCAAAAAGGGATAATGTTAAAATAATTTTTTTCATCTTGATTAATCTTTTATTCTTAAAAATTCTTTTGCTAATTCGATCATTTTTGGATCTCCGGTATATTTTCCGCGCTCGTCGGAAAGTTTCACCGTTGGAATCCATTCATGGTTGGGAGCCTGAACACCAATTAATTTCATTACAATATTCATTGGTTTTAAGCCTACATCATTCGTAAGGTTGGTTCCTATTCCAAAAGAAATACCGATTTTTCCGTTGCAGTAATTGGTAATTTCCTCTACTTTTTCAAGATTTAAGGCATCGGAGAAAATGATGTATTTAAATAATGGATTAATACCGTGTCTTTGATAATGGGCAATTGTTTTATCAGCAAATTCCAGGGCATCACCACTGTCATGGCGAACACCGTCGAAAAGTTTGGCGAATTTTTTATCAAACTGCTGGAAGAAAACGTCTGTTGTATAAGTGTCTGAAAGCGCAACTCCCAAATCGCCTCTGTAGACGTCTACCCAATGTTCAAGGGCTAATTCATTGGCCATTTTAAAACCGTATTCCGCAGCGTGGAACATAAACCATTCGTGGGCATGGGTTCCGATTGGCTTTACACCGTATTTCATGGCAAAATGTACGTTGGAGCTTCCGATGAATGTAGATTCTTTTTTATGTGTTAAAGCTTCCATTACCAGGTTCTGAACTTTATAGGAGTGTCTCCTCCTTGTCCCGAATTCTGCAAAATTGACCCCTAATCTAGCCAGAGAATCTGCTTTTTCAAGAGTTTTGTTCATGACAATTTCGTTGGAATCTCTTTCCATGTGGTTCATTTCATAATGAAGTTCACTGATTAAGGCTAATAAAGGCACTTCCCAAAGAATCGTTCTGTACCAGAGCCCTTCAACGATTACTGAAAGTTCGGTTCCTTCCTGATGAATTTTCACTTCAGAAGGGTCATAGTGGTATCCTTCAAGAAAATCCAGATAGGGAAGATCAATATATGGGCAGGTTCTGGCCATGAATCTTTTTTCTTCTTTTGTGAGTTTAAGTTCGGCCATTTTGTTTACGGCTTCTCGTAAAGCGGCATCAAAACCTTCCGGAAACTGATGTTTTCCTCTGTTGATAAACTCATATTTTACTATTGAACTTGGAAATAATTTTACTACCGCATTCTGCATAGTAATTTTATAGAAATCGTTATCGAGGATGGAATTCAATCGTACGTCGTGCATAATTGTGTAATTTATACGCAAATATAATTAATAAAAATAAAATCGCCTAAATGTAAGACGATTTTTTTAATATTTTCAGATGAAATTTTATTTGATTTTGGTTGGAAGCTGGAGGAAGGGAGAATGAAGTTGGTTAAAGCCATTTAATAAAGATTTAATCTAACATCCTGAAAACATCCGGCTTCCAACTTCTAGCTTTCAGACCTTTTTTAAAATTACTTACCCAAGTAAGAGTTGTACATCCAGACTTCTTTTTCCTGTTCCGTGATGTAGTCGCTCATCTGAGAGTTTGTACCCTCGTCTCCGGCCTGATCTGTGATGTCTAAAAGCTCTCTCTGCAAGTCGATCACTACTTTGAAAGAACTTAAAATATTTTCAACACTTTTCGTAGCGTCGTTTACTTCCTGACTTTCTTTAATGGTAGCCACTTTCAGATAATCAGAATAATTGTGTGCCGGTGTTGCTCCGAGTGTCAGAATTCTTTCGGCAATTTCATCAATTTTTAAAACAAGACTATTATAAAGTTCCTCGAATTTCGGGTGAAGGGTGAAGAACTGGTCACCTTTGATATTCCAGTGAGAACCTCTTGTGTTTTGATAGAAAACAGAATAGTTGGCCAAAAGGATATTCAGTTTTTCTGCAATTTGTTTGCAGTCGGTTTCTTTAAGACCGATGATATTCGCATTTTTCATATTATATGGTAGTTTATTTTTTATACCACAAATTTAAGTAAATATTGTGCCGAAAATATGGTTGGATGATTGATGATACTTATCTTTGAGATTTTTATAATGTATTTAAAATATGAGTTTTTCATCAAATGTTAGTATAAAGAGTTTTCTGATGTCGCTCATCATATTCTTTGCTATTTGTTTAGGATATTACTGTAATGTGCTGTCGAAAACGGACGGGCATTATGTGTATCTTATTGATGATGCTTATATTCATTTGGCGATGGCTAAAAACTTTGCGCTGTATGATGTTTGGGGAATAACGAAATATGAATTTTCTTCCACTTCTTCGTCACCTTTATTCACTTATCTTTTAAGTGTTTTGATTCAATTTTTCGGGAATAACGACCAGCTTCCACTTTATTTTAATACAATTTTCGGAATTGGAACGGTTTATTTTCTCAATCAATATTATTCGGATTTTTTTAAAAATGTAAAAAATACGGTTGTTGCGGTTTTATTTACGTTGTTCTTTGCTATACTACATTTGCAGCTTCTGTCGGGGATGGAACATATTTTCCATGTTTTTTTGTTGGTTGTAAATATTTTCTGCCTTTCCAATTTTAAAAATAAAATTGCGGTTTATGGATTTTACTTTTCTTTATTATTAATGGGAGTGGTTCGTTTTGAGAGCATGTTTTATTTTGTAAGTCTGGCTTTTGCTTTTATTTTAATTAAAAAATGGAAGCAAGCAGCTGCTGTTTTATTAATCGGGTTCATTCCGGTTGCTATTTTTTGTTATATTAATTATCAGCATGATGGCTACTTTTTCCCGAATTCTGTGGTGGTGAAAGGGACGAAATTTACTTTTGATTCCAATCTTCCCTATCAGTTGAAATCAATTTTACTGGATAATTTTTTATTCAACAAAAGTTTCTACAAAATAGGATTTCTTCCTATTGTAATATGTGTGATCTTTATTTTAAGAGATTTTAAAAAGAAAAATTTTAATGAGCTCGTTAAAGATAATTTTTTACTGATTGTCATTTCATTATTAATGATCTGTCATTCTATGTTTGCAGATTTAAAGGGGAATTTCCGGTATGAAGCTTATATTCTGACAGGTTTTTCAATGGCGCTGATTCCCAAAATGAAGGCTTTATTTGAAGATTTTAAAAATTATATTAAAAAAGAGAAATTAATTTTTACTTTAGTTTTAATGAATATTTTCCTGCTGATTTACAAATTTTCTTTTGCTCATCAAATGCTTGATAACGGCGGGAAGAATATTTATGAACAACAAATTCAGTCTGCAAAATTTTTACACACCTATTATAATACAAGTAAAGTTGTAGCGAATGATATCGGAGCCATTACGTATTTCACCAATATTCATTTGCTGGATATTGTCGGTTTGGGTTCGAAGGAAATGATTCCTTTTAATGAAAATAAAAAGCAGCTTGATCAGAATTTTGAAAATTTTCTCACACAATATACTATCAATAAAAAGTATGATGTCGCGGTAATTTATGATGAATGGTTTCAAGGCTACGTTCCGAAAACCTGGAAAAAGGCCGCTGTTTTAAAAATAAAAAATCGCATTACGGTTTCAAAAGATGAAGTTTCTATTTATGCTGTAGATGCCGATAATTTTCAAGAGCTTAAGCAAAATATCAGGAAATTTAAATGGAACGGAAATGTACAGGTTCTCACTGTCGATTAATTGTAAGTGCCTGTTAATTAATTTTTAATAAAAAAGATTATTTCTACACAACCATTTGTAGATTAAAAAATTATTACTATTTTTGCACCCTAAAATAAAAAGCAATTAAATGCCTACTATTCAACAATTAGTAAGAAAAGGAAGAGCCACGCTTGCCAAGAAGAGCAAATCGGCTGCCCTTGATTCTTGTCCACAAAGACGTGGTGTATGTACGAGAGTATATACTACTACACCTAAGAAACCAAACTCTGCACTAAGAAAAGTTGCAAGGGTAAGACTTTCTAATGGTAAAGAAGTTAACGCCTACATCCCGGGCGAAGGACATAATCTTCAAGAGCACTCGATAGTATTGGTAAGAGGCGGAAGGGTGAAAGACCTACCGGGAGTACGTTACCACATCGTAAGAGGTGCATTAGACACTGCAGGTGTAAATGGAAGAACACAGAGAAGATCGAAGTATGGAGCTAAGAGACCTAAACCAGGTCAGGCTGCAGCTGCACCAGCAAAAGGAAAGAAAAAATAATCATTAAATAAGGTACAGAAACAATGAGAAAGACAAAAGCGAAAAAAAGACCGTTGTTACCAGATCCAAAGTTTAATGATCAATTGGTAACAAGATTCGTAAATAACCTAATGCTTGACGGTAAAAAGTCAATCGCATTCAAAATTTTCTATGATGCACTAGATATCGTAGAAACTAAAAAAGGTGATACTGAGAAAACATCTCTAGAGATATGGAAAGATGCCCTTACTAATGTAATGCCTCACGTAGAGGTACGTTCTAGAAGAGTAGGTGGAGCTAACTTCCAAATCCCAATGCCAATCAGAGCTGACAGAAAAATTTCTATGGCAATGAAATGGTTAATCAAATATTCTAAAGCTAGAAATGATAAGTCTATGGCTTTGAAATTAGCTAACGAAGTTGTAGCTGCTTCAAGAGAAGAAGGTGCAGCTTTCAAAAAGAAAACTGATACTCACAAAATGGCGGAAGCTAACAAGGCTTTCTCGCACTTCAAATTCTAATCTGAAATGGGAAGAGATCTTAAATTTACAAGAAATATTGGTATTGCTGCTCACATCGATGCAGGTAAGACTACCACTACAGAAAGGATTTTATTCTATACAGGTGTCAACCACAAAATTGGAGAGGTTCACGATGGTGCTTCTACAATGGACTGGATGGAACAGGAAGCAGAAAGAGGTATTACCATTACTTCTGCTGCAACTACTTGTAACTGGAATTTCCCAACAGATCAGGGAAAAAAATTACCTGAAACAAAACCTTACCACTTCAACATCATCGATACACCGGGACACGTTGACTTTACAGTAGAAGTTAACAGATCTTTAAGAGTATTGGACGGATTGGTATTCCTTTTCTCTGCAGTAGACGGAGTAGAGCCTCAGTCTGAAACAAACTGGAGACTTGCTGACAACTACAAAGTTGCTAGAATGGGATTCGTAAACAAAATGGACAGACAAGGTGCTGACTTCTTGAACGTTGTAAAACAAGTAAAAGAAATGTTAGGATCTAACGCAGTTCCAATCGTTTTACCAATCGGTGCTGAAGAAGATTTCAAAGGAGTTGTAGACTTAATTAAAAACAGAGCTATCATCTGGGATGAAGCAGGACAAGGTGCTACTTATGAAGTAGTTCCAATTCCTGAAGACATGAAGGATGAAGTAATGGAATATAGAGAGAAATTAGTAGAAGCTGTAGCTGATTATGATGAAACTTTGATGGAGAAATTCTTCGAAGATCCGGATTCAATTTCTGAAGAAGAGATCAACGAAGCGCTTAGAAAAGCTACTATCGACCTTTCTATCATCCCTATGACTTGTGGTTCTTCTTTCAAAAACAAAGGAGTACAGTTCATGCTTGATGCTGTGTGTAAATATCTTCCTTCTCCACTGGATAAGGATAATATCGCAGGTACAGATCCAAGAACTGACGCTGAAATCGAAAGAAAACCATCTGTTGAAGAACCTTTCGCTGCATTAGCATTCAAGATTGCTACTGACCCGTTCGTAGGTAGATTAGCATTCTTCAGAGCTTATTCAGGAAGATTGGATGCTGGTTCTTATGTTTTGAACACAAGATCTGGTAACAAAGAAAGAATTTCAAGAATCTATCAGATGCACGCTAACAAGCAAAATCCGGTTGAGTATATCGAAGCTGGAGATATTGGTGCTGCTGTAGGATTTAAAGATATTAAAACAGGAGATACTTTATCGGATGAAAAGAACCCTATCGTTCTTGAATCTATGATCTTCCCGGATCCGGTAATCGGTATCGCTGTTGAGCCTAAAACTAAGGCAGACCAGGATAAAATGGGTAATGCTCTTGCTAAATTGGCAGAAGAAGATCCTACTTTCCAGGTTAAGACTGACGAGGCTTCTGGACAAACAATCATTTCTGGTATGGGTGAGCTTCACTTGGATATCATCGTAGACCGTATGAGAAGAGAGTTTAAAGTAGAAGTTAATCAAGGTCAACCGCAAGTAGAGTACAAAGAAGCTCTTACTCAAAAAGCTAACCACAGAGAGGTTTACAAAAAGCAGTCTGGTGGTAGAGGTAAGTTCGCTGATATCGTATTCGAAATCGGTCCTGCAGACGAAGGTAAAACAGGTCTTGAATTCGTTAATGAAATTAAAGGTGGTAACATTCCTAAAGAATTTATCCCTTCAGTTGAAAAAGGATTCAAAGAAGCTATGAAAAATGGTCCATTAGCTGGATTCGAAGTTGAATCGATGAAAGTTACATTGAAAGACGGATCTTATCACCAGGTTGACTCGGATCAGCTATCTTTCGAACTTGCTGCGAAGTTAGGTTTCAAAGAATCTGGTAGAGCTGCTAAAGCGGTTATCATGGAACCAATCATGAAACTGGAAGTAGTAACTCCTGAAGAGTACATGGGTGATATCGTAGGAGACCTTAACAGAAGAAGAGGTACGGTAAACGGTATGGATGACAGAAATAACGCTAAAGTTATCAAAGCTTTCGTTCCGCTTTCTGAAATGTTCGGTTATGTAACTTCTCTTAGAACATTATCTTCAGGTAGAGCAACATCTTCTATGGAATTCGAAAGATATGAAGCTGCTCCTACAAACGTTGCTGAAGAAGTAATCGCTAAGGCTAAAGGTTAATATTAAATTAGATTAAAATGTCACAAAGAATCAGAATAAAACTTAAATCTTACGATTACAACTTGGTAGATAAATCTGCAGAGAAAATCGTAAAAACGGTAAAGGCTACAGGGGCTGTTGTAAACGGACCAATTCCATTACCAACAAATAAGAGAATCTTCACTGTGTTGAGATCTCCACACGTAAACAAGAAAGCTAGAGAACAGTTCCAATTATCTGCTCACAAGAGACTAATGGATATCTACTCTTCTTCTTCTAAAACAGTGGATGCTCTAATGAAATTAGAGTTACCAAGCGGTGTAGATGTAGAAATTAAAGTGTGATAACGAGCACTTAAGCCGTGATTATATAAAAATCCGTTCCTTTTGGGACGGATTTTTACTTTTTAATACATTTTATTTTTAATTAATAATTTGAAATATTTCATTGCTTTTTCTTTTCTTTTAATTAAAATTTTTCGTCATTTTAACAAATTTTACAACCAATTAAAAAGCTATTAAAATACTGATAGTCTGTTTGTTATATTTTAAATTGTATTTAAATTTGCTAGTATAAAAACATAAAATAAAATTTAAATGCAAATGAGAAAAAAAGAAAATAATACATTGGGCTTCAGATCTAGTGTGAGAAAAGCAGCTATCGCTTTTGGACTTATTCCTTTATTGGCGATTTCATGTCATAACGATAGTGAAATAATGGAGTTAACGTCCTATCCGTCAAATATTATCAGTACTCCGATTATTACGACAAATATTCCGGCGGCAATCGCAGAATCTCAGACACCGATTAATATCGAACCTTCGAAAGCTGTTCCTTTTCACAGTACAGATCCGACGATTCACTATGGTGCGGTTACATTAAACTCGGTTGTAAATAATGAAGGTGAAAACCTTAAAGTAAATGTAAGTGGGGCAGATAATTTTAATAACTATATTACTGTAAAAGGTAAAAAATATAATCTGGTGAATTTTCACTTTCATTACAGCAGTGAACATACTGTTGATGGGAAATACAGTACAATGGAGATCCATTTTGTGAATGTAGCATCTGATAACTCATATGCAGTTTTAGGTGTTCTGGTAGATCTTGGTAGTGGTAATTCTTCACTTCAGAATTTATTTGCCCTATCTCCGACAACAAGTAATGGGGTTAATTCTCCTAACACAACGTACGATATTTCGAATTTGCTGCCTAATAATGTTAACCAATATTTTACGTACAGCGGTTCGCTTACTACGCCTAATTTTGGTACAAACTCATCAACCCCTAATGGAGGCCCGGTGACATGGTTTGTATTTAAGAATAAGCAGCAGTTGTCATCTGATCAATTCAATTCTTATAAATCAATCTATGCCGAACCAAACTTCCGTACGATTCAACCTTTAAACGGAAGAACGGTATATGTGAACCCAGGTTTTTAAAATAGTATAATTAATTAAGATAAAAAAGGAATCATTGCGATTCCTTTTTTTGTTTTAATAATTCTTTATTTTGGTTGATATTCACCTTCTACATATCCTCCGTTTACATATCGGGAAGTATCGGCAGTATGCCATCTGTATATTCCTGCTACCATTATTCCAAGGTCAGCTACATAATCAGCAACAAGATTCTGGAAGTTGCCAAAAAACGGAAGATTCTTTTGCAGAACTAAAAATTCATCCAGATATTGATCATGAAGCTCAAGAGCTTTCATATAAGCATCATGTAGGGGTAAATTGTATTCATTCTGCATTACTTTTATAAGGTTCATAGTATCACCCTCTCTGTGAAGTTCTTTAGGTAAAGAAATGAAATCATTATGTATTCCGACCATAAAAGCGCATAAATTCTGCATTCTTATGATATGAGGATGGTCGAAAATTTCATCTGGAATTGTGCGATAGTCTTTCTGTAAAGCGACATAAATGCTGAATGGAGGAACTCCGCTATTATCCATGCGAATTAAGGTGTAAATGTGCAACGGCGGTATGGTATTCGTTCTGTAATAAGCCTTTTCTTCAGCATAAGCATTAAATACTCTATGTATTGCGCTTACAAATCTCTTATATAAATGTTCAGGAAAGTCACACTCTATAGCATACTGACGTAATCGCCAATAAAAATGGTAAATGCCTTTTTCCTTCGGCTCATCAGATTCTCTGCCGGTTAGAAGGTCGTCTATTCGATCACTTATTGTGTACATTTCCTTCAATGTACATTTGTCAAAATAGTCATCCATCATGGATCCGTTTGCAGTGTAAACAGATACAGGATGATATTCCGCCAGCGATTTTAAAAAGGGCATTCCTCGAGTTGCAATGTCTACGAAATTATGTTTTTTATGTTTTTCACGGGCTTCTAAGCTGTGAAAACCGTATTCCTCATCAATCCAGTCGTAATATATTTCACGAGCTTCTTGAAACTGTGGATGAATTAGATCTGGAAATGGATACTTGATTTGTGGGAGGCCTTTTAGACCAGCATAGAATTCTTCGTCTGAGATTGTTTTCATAATAATTTGTTTTAATGGTTATTTACATTTTAAAATTAAATAAAAAATTCAATTGTTAATGAATTATGTTTAAATTTTTGATTAATAAGATATTATGCTGCTCAAATTCTCCTTATTGTTCGATTAACATATATTCAGTTGTATAAATTACTACTTTGTATTGCAAGGTTCTAATTATTTTATATATTTGTAAAAATATTATCTATGAAAAGAATTCTATTAATAATGGTATTGATGAGTTTCTGTTTTAATGCACAGACGAACCGATTTATTTATGAACTTCAATTTAAAAGAGATTCTACACAGACGCAGCTGGATAAATTAAACTTTGTCTTAGACGTGAATCCCAAAGATGTAAAGTTTTATGAATATTATTACCTTGAGTCAGATTCCATCAATAAAGTGCATGGAAACTACGAAAATCAATACGGTGGTGAGTTTCCGACTTTGAAGCGTGAACGAAATTCCTTTAAAAACCAAAATTATGAGCTGATCAATTTCGATATGTTTACCTACATGACAGAAGACAAAATCAACTGGAAATTGTCCAATGATACTAAAAAAATGGGTGAATATACTCTCCAAAAAGCAACGGCAGATTTTGGAGGAAGAAGCTGGACGGCCTGGTTTAATAAAGACATCAATATTCCGGAGGGTCCCTACAAATTCAATGGTTTACCGGGATTGATTTTTGAGCTTCAGGATTCCAAATCCAATTTTATCTTCACATTGATAAAGAATAGGAAATTAAAAGATACCTATGATACCAGCGGAATTGTAGAATCTTTTTACGGAAGGAAACCTCTTGAAATCACCGAGAAAATAAGACAAAAGAAAAAGAAAGAGTTTTTCAATGATCCGGTACTTACGAGCTTCATCGACCAGGCACTGGTCG